>NZ_DDOI01000117.1:6745-9209 GCF_002341575.1 Marinobacter sp. UBA2498
CGGCCCGCAACTACACGCTGGAGCGCAAGCAGTTTGGCAAGCCCCTGGCCGCCAACCAACTGATCCAGAAAAAACTGGTGGATATGCAGACCGAGATCACCATCGGCCTTCAGTCGGTTCTGCAACTGGGCCGCATGATGGATGCCGGCACGGCAACGCCGGATGCAATTTCGCTGCTCAAGCGCAACAACTGCGGCAANNCAGAAAAAACTGGCTGACATGCAGACCGAAATCAGCCTGGGTTTATTAGGCTGTCTGCAAGCCGGCCGCGAACTCGATAACGGCACGCTTAACCCCATAGCTATTTCGCTCATTAAACGTAACAGCTGTGGTAAGGCACTGGATATTGCCCGTCAGGCGCGCGACATGCACGGCGGCAACGGCATTTCCGACGAGTACCACGTGATCCGCCACGTGATGAACCTCGAAGCCGTAAATACCTATGAAGGTACGCACGATGTCCACGCCCTGATTCTGGGGCGGGGCCAGACCGGTATTCCGGCTTTCAGTTGATCTCGCCCGGTTAACCCCCAAACGAAAACGGCCCCTCAAAATGAGGGGCCGTTCTGCATCACGCTCTGGCGAACCTAATCGATCTCGACCAGAACTTCTCCGGGCACCACACGATCACCCTTGGCAATAAACACGCCGGAAACCTTTCCGGCCGTGGTCGCCTTTACTTCGGTTTCCATCTTCATGGCCTCGATGATCAGCACCGGATCGCCGGCCTGAACCTCGTCACCTTCCTTCACCAGCACATCCACGATGTTGCCGGGCATGCTTGTGGTTACATGACCTTCCTTGGTGGCGGTGGCCCGGCCACCACTGGACCGCGCACCCTCGCCGTCTTCGCCCAGCGAAGCCAGGTGGATTTCCTCCGGCACCCCATCGACGGTCATGTAGAAACGACGCTCATTCTCACCGGAGGGGTTGGCGCCGGTGACGTGGATATCGTAGCTCTCACCATGAACCGTGATCTTGAATTTGCTGGAGACCGAGCCGCCAGAAGAACCGGTGGGAATCGGCTCCAGGGGCTCCGGCTGCAGCGTGCCGTCACGCCGCTGCTCAAGATACGCCTTGGCCTGATCCGGGAACATGGCGTACGTGAGCACGTCCTCTTCGCTGGTGGCCAGATCGCCCACCTGTTTGCGCAGCTCGTCCAGCTCCCGGGGGATCAGGTTAGCCGGGCGCTCTTCAATAAGATCTTCCTTGCCGACGGCGCGCTGCTGGAGTGCCGTGTCGACCGCGGCAGGCGCCTTGCCGTACCAGCCCTGGAGGTACTTCTTCACCTCGTTCGTGATGGACTCGTAGCGCTTGCCGGCAAGCACGTTGATCACCGCCTGGGTACCCACAATCTGGGAGGTGGGTGTTACCAGCGGCGGGTAACCAAGATCCTTTCGAACCCGCGGAATTTCCTCGAATACGTCCTGGATGCGATCCAGCGCGCCCTGCTCCTTCAACTGGTTGGCGAGATTGGACATCATGCCACCGGGCACCTGGGACAGGAGCACCGAGGTATCAACACCGTTATAGGCACTCTCGAACTGGTGATACTTCTTGCGCACTTCCCGGAAATGGCGCGTGGCCTTGTCCAGCAGCTCCAGGTTCAGCCCGGTCTCCAGACCGGCATCGTGCAGCGCCGCCACCAGTGATTCCGTGGGCGGATGACTGGTGCCGCCGGCAAAGGCCGACAGCGCGGTATCAATATGGTCAACGCCTGCTTCCATGGCCGCCCACTGACACATGGGCGCCATGCCCGAGGTGGCGTGGGAGTGCAGGAAAACGGGCAGATTGAGGGTCTGCTTCAGCTTACCGACCAGCTCAGCGGTTACCGCCGGCGTCAGCAGCCCTGCCATGTCCTTGATCGCGATGCTGTCCGCGCCCATGTCAGCCATGGCCCTGGCCTGCTCCAGATAGGCATCAGTGCCATGTACCGGACTCACGGTGTAGCAGATGGTGCCCTGTGCATGCTTGCCAGCCTTCTTGACCGCCTTGATGCTGGTTTCGAGATTGCGCACATCGTTCAGGGCATCAAAAATGCGGAACACATCCATGCCATTTTCGGCAGCCTTGGCCACGAATGCCTCAACCACGTCATCGCCATAATGGCGATAGCCCAGCAGGTTCTGGCCGCGCAGCAACATCTGCAGGCGGGTATTGGGCAGGGCCTTTCTCAGGGTCCGCAGGCGCTCCCAGGGATCTTCCTTCAGGAAACGCACACAGGCGTCAAACGTGGCACCCCCCCAGCACTCCAGGGACCAGTAGCCGGCCTGGTCCAGCCACTCGCAGGCCGGAAGCATGTCTTCCGTGCGCATCCGGGTGGCGATCAGAGATTGGTGGGCGTCCCTGAGAATAACGTCGGTAATATGAATCTTGCGCTTGGTCATTGGGATCTCTCCGATGTTCTTTTACAGGCCCGCCTGCGCCGCAATGGCTGCGCCAATGGCTGTGGCGATGGATTCCG
>NZ_DDOI01000117.1:9336-9659 GCF_002341575.1 Marinobacter sp. UBA2498
CGTTCCACAAAGCCGGTATTGAAGTCAGCGGCCTGGAAATCCGGGTGCTCGAGAATCTGCTTGTAATAGGGGATGGTGGTCTGGACGCCGTAAATGCCCATATCGCCGAGAGCACGGCGGGAGCGGGCAATCAGCTCGTCCCAGTCCATGGCCCAGACAATCAGCTTGGCGCACATGGAGTCGTAATACGGGGGAATCTCGTAACCGGTATACATATTGGCATCGGTGCGCACGCCCGGACCGCCGGCGGAATAGTAGCGGCTGATGCGGCCGAAACTTGGCAGAAAGCCGTTCTTCGGATCTTCGGCGTTGATGCGGAACTG
>NZ_DDOI01000117.1:9725-10063 GCF_002341575.1 Marinobacter sp. UBA2498
CTTCGGCGTTGATGCGGAACTGGGCAGCAAAGCCCCGGTAGGAAATGTCTTCCTGCTTGAGGCCCAGTGGTTCGCCGGCAGCGATCCGTATCTGCGCCTTGATGATATCCACCCCGGTGATTTCCTCGGTGATTGTGTGCTCAACCTGAACCCGGGTATTCATTTCCATGAAGTAAAAGCTGCCATCGTGGTCCAGCAGGAACTCGACGGTGCCGGCATTTACGTAACCACACTGCTTCGCCACCCGTTTGGCCAGATCGCCGATGTATTCGCGCTGACTTTCCTCAAGCTGCGGCGACGGCGCCAGCTCAATCAGCTTCTGGTTGCGGCGCTGGATC
>NZ_DDOI01000117.1:10349-11905 GCF_002341575.1 Marinobacter sp. UBA2498
TAGCCGATATCGGCGGCCTGGGCGACGGCATCCTCGACATCGGCCAGGTTGCCTTCAGAACCCGGCGTTACCGGGACACCCGCGGCAAGGGCCGTCTGGCGGGCCTGGGTTTTGTCGCCCATGGATGAAATAGCATTCGCCGACGGTCCCACGAACGTAATACCTCGCTGCTCACAAATCGCAGCCAGTTCCGCATTCTCCGACAGGAAACCATAGCCGGGATGCAGTGCATCACAGCCGGTTTCCACCGCCATATTCACAATATGGTGGGGGTTCAGGTATCCCGACAGGGGGTCCTTGCTGATCTGATAAGCTTCGTCGGCTTTTTTGACGTGCAGGGAGTACTCGTCAGCCTCCGAATGAATAGCGACCGAGCGGATGCCCAGTTCGCTGCAGGCCCGGGCAATCCTGACCGCAATCTCTCCGCGATTGGCGATCAGCAGCTTCCGAATAGCCATGGAAAATCCTCCAGGTGATGGAAGTCGTTTAAATCGAAAGGTTGGTTCGAAGGGCAGACACGCCCTTCAGTCGGCAAAAGCTCAGATGCCAGGTGGCGCCTGCGGCAGGACCGGAAAGCTGGCGCAATGCACCACACCCGAATAGCCCCTGATGCCCGGAAGGATACCGGCCGGGTGAAGACTGAAATCCCGCATGCGGTTGCCATGGGAAAGCCCTCCCTCCTGACCACCGTCGCTTGTCACATCCGACAATAACGGGCAGAAAGCCGCATCACAGGACAGGGGTACTGGCGCAGAGTCCGAAGAATGGGTAGGCAATGAAACCAGGCCCAATGCCAGAATGATTAAGAGGCTTAACACCTGCGTCCGGCATTTTTGATGGGCGTCCTGCATGGGCGTCCTTTGATGTGACTAAAGTCGTAGAGAGTGTCACGTGATTACGGCATCGGTTCAATACGGTTTTCTGGGCAATAAACATCGTTTTTTTCGATGCTTTCCCGGTTCCACGGGAATCATCGGCGCCCCGGGGAGCGCCGATGACAACTGCCAGACTAGAAACCGCCTTTCACCACGTGAACGATCTCATAGAACTTGGTTGCCCGATGCTCCAGATCGATCGCCAGGTCCAGCCGCTGCAGAAGCTCTTCGGCACAGACCAGTCCCCGGAGATAGGAACGGGAAGGCTGATGTCGGTCGTCATCCAGCACAAGCAGATACCCTTCATGAACCTCACGGAATGTGCTGACCAGGTCGCCCACCGTTGCCGCCCGCAAATCCTGATAATGGATAGCCGGCAGCTCACTTATCGGGCGCATGATATCGCGGACCCGAACGTCCTTGAGGGGCACACCCTGTCGATGGGCGACACTCATGGCCTTCTCGCCGTTCACATCTTCGATGGCCAGAATGCCCAGACAATCCCCAGCCTGGTTTTCCACCACCTTGAAAGACGTATCGGCCAGTCTCATCCACAACCTCGCCTCCGAAACGGACATATCGGAACTCAAAACGGACAGTCGCTGCTCGGAGAAGTCTGTTAGCAGGTGGACTGCCGAATCCTCGCTTCCTATATGAGACAGGGGTTTGGCGGTGGGTAAC
>NZ_DDOI01000117.1:11955-26441 GCF_002341575.1 Marinobacter sp. UBA2498
ACCGGTGCGTCCCAGATCCTGTACTGGCAATGCGTTGAATACACTGTTCATGGTAAACCTCGTGAATCTGAATTCAGGTTGGAGTTCCCTGTGTACACAGGGACAAATCCGTAATGGTCAGAGTTAAACGAGGCTGGGCGGGCCCTGAGGCAGCACCGGGTAGCTAAGCAGCCGGAGCGGTGGCTGAATGAAATCGAGGCTGGCCGAGAAGACAGCCCGGAATCCTCCTCCGGGGAACAGAAGAGGTGAGGTGATCGAGACGGATGCATCCGGCGACGAGGGATCGCCTGTCCCGTCAACTGATATCAGCGTGGGCGTTAAGTGATCGTCTAGCTGTGGATCCAGTGCCGGGTGAGACGAACCGTTGAGAAAAACCACAAACAGACCCGCAACCAACACAGCCAGGAGGCTGAGCTTCAGAGTGCTTCTGTTGATGGAGCAACTCGACATAGTGAGGCTCTGCTATCGTTATTTGAACGGCTCGTCCCTTTCAAACATATAGCCTTTTGAGGGCAATGCAAGCTCCCGACAAGGTTAAAACTGCGCAATGTGCACCGGCGATGGGGGCAGGCTGCCCTGCCGAATGGCCCGATGCCGAGCCAAACCGGATGGATTGACTTTTTCCGGGGCCAGGTGTTTAAGCACTAAAATTTAATCAATTTCGCCTAGCGGTACAGGCTTTTACATTATTGTTGACAGAAGCCATCACAATCTTCGATCATTGGTACATTCTGCTATGCGGTACGTATTTTCGCTTTTCAGCAAACGAGGTTGCCCATGAACTTGAACTACACTGCTGAGGAACTCGCCTTCCGTGATGAAGTCCGGGCCTTTCTGGATGAGAAACTACCCGCGGATATTGCCGCCAAGGTAAAGGGGTTCCGCCGCCTATCCAAACAGGATCATCAACGCTGGCAAAAGATTCTCAGCGAAAAGGGCTGGTACGCCACCCACTGGCCAGAAGTTTATGGCGGCGTTAACTGGGGTCCTGTCCAGAAACACATTTGGGATGAAGAGTCTGCCCGTTACGGAGCACCGCGCTCGGTGCCCTTCGGTGTCAACATGGTGGCGCCGGTGATTATCAAATTCGGCACCGAAGAGCAGAAACAGCGCTACCTGCCGCGAATCCTTAGCGGTGAGGACTGGTGGTGCCAGGGCTATTCAGAGCCAGGGGCCGGCTCCGACCTGGCGTCCCTGAAAACCCGCGCCGTTCGCGAGGGTGATCATTACATAGTCAATGGTCAGAAAACCTGGACCACCCTGGGCCAACACGCCAACATGATTTTCTGCCTGGTGCGCACCAACACAGAAGTGAAGGCCCAGGAAGGCATTTCATTCCTGCTGATCGACATGAACACTCCGGGCATTACCGTACGTCCGATCATCACCCTGGACGGTGAGCACGAAGTAAACGAGGTGTTTTTCGAAGACGTTAAAGTCCCCGTGGAAAATCTGGTAGGCGAGGAAGACAAGGGTTGGACCTATGCCAAGTACCTGCTGACCTATGAACGCACCGGCCTCGCCGGCATCGGCATTTCCAAGGCGGCACTCCAGCACCTCAAGGAGCTGGCCAGCCGCCGCCTCAAGAATGGTCGACCGCTGATCGAAGATGCCTCGTTCAGCCAGCGTATCGCCCAGGTCGAGATTGACCTGATGGCCGCCACCATCAGCAACCTGCGCATTATTGCCTCAGTGGAAGGCGGCGGCGTACCGGGCGCAGAAAGCTCGATGCTGAAAGTCCGCGGCACCGAAATCCGCCAGGCGATCAATGACCTGGCGCGTCGGGCCATTGGACCGTACGCCATTCCATTTGTGGAAGAGGAACTGGACCTGGATTACGACGGCGATTTCCTCTCCGACGAAAACGCCGCACCACTGTCTGCCCAATACTTCAACAACCGCAAGCTGTCGATTTTCGGCGGGTCCAACGAGATCCAGAAGAACATCGTGTCGAAAATGATTCTCGGGCTTTAAGGAGGCGACCATGGATTTCCGACTCAACGAAGAACAGCAGATGCTGCAGGACACCGTGGCCCGCCTGGTGCGCGGTGAATACAGTTTTGAAAAGCGGCTCGAATACAGCGAATCGGAGCTCGGCTTCAGCGCCGACTTCTGGAAACAGCTGGGTGAACTGGGCCTCACTGCAGTGCCCTTCCCCGAGGAACTCGGTGGTTTTGGCGGCAGTGGCGTGGAAGTGCAGAGCGTGATGACCGAACTGGGTCGCGGCCTGTGCATTGAGCCCTACTTGCAGTCTGTCGTCTTGAGCGGCGGGCTGATCAGCCAAGCCGGCAACGCCGTACAGCATGAGCAGTGGCTCGGCGGTATCGCCAGCGGCGAGATGCGCGCGGCTGCAGGACTTCAGGAGCCCCAGAGTTTTTACAACCTGAACGATGTCGAAACCCGGGCTGAGAAATCCGGTGACGGCTACGTTCTGAACGGTCGCAAGGCCGTGGTCATTGGCGGCCACTGTGCCGATGTATTGGTCGTCTCTGCCCGTACTTCCGGCGACAGCCGCGATGCCGATGGCATCAGCCTGTTCCTGATCAGCGCCGATGCCGAAGGGCTGGAACATCGCACCTACCCCACCATTGATGGTTCCAAGGGCAGCGACCTGTTCCTGAACAACGTCAAGCTGGGCCCCGATGCCCTGCTCGGTGAAGAAGGCAAGGCCGCAGAAGTCATTGAATACCAGGCCGGACGCGCCATTTCCGCTTTATGCGGTGAGGCTGTGGGCGCCATGGAAGTGGCCTGTGACCTGACTCTGGAGTACCTGAAACAGCGTAAGCAATTCGGCGTACCCATCGGCAAATTCCAGGTACTTCAGCATCGAATGGTGGATATGATGTCGGAGCTTGAGCAGGCCCGCTCCATGGCCATCCTGGCAGCCAGCGTTGCCGACGAACCCCAGAGCGACGAGCGCCGCCGGATTCTGGCAGCCGCCAAGAATGTGATTGGTCGCAGTGGCCAGTTCATTTCGGAGCAGGGCGTCCAATCCCACGGCGGCATCGGCATGACCTGGGAATACAACTTTGCCCATTACGCCAAGCGCCTGGTAATGATCAATCATCAGCTCGGTGACGATGACTTCCATCTGGAGCGTTTCGCTGCCCTGCTACAATAATCAGTAGACAACAGTTGTTCGTGGGAATGGGGGCAACACAATGACAACAAATGAGCCGTCAACGGAACAGGATCTCAGGAAAACCGAATGGAAGGTTCGCACCGAGCTGGCCGCCGCCTATCGACTGGTGGCCCTGTTCGGCTGGGATGATCTTGTGTTCACCCATCTCTCGGCCCGGGTACCCGGGCCCGAGCATCATTTCCTGATAAACCCTTATGGGCTGCTGTTTCATGAAATCACCGCCTCGTCGCTGGTCAAGGTCGACCAGGAGGGTCAGGTGGTGGAAGCCGCCGGCCTGGGGCGGGTGAATCCCGCTGGTTTCACCATCCACAGCGCGGTGCATATGGGGCGGGACGATGCCGGCGCGGTGATGCACCTGCACGCACCGGACGGGGTCGCGGTATCGGCACACCGGGACGGCCTGCTGCCCCTGAGCCAGACCGCCATGCTGTGTCTCGACCACCTCTGCTATCACGAGTACGAAGGCGTGGCACTCAATATGGACGAACGCGATCGGCTGATCAGGGACCTGGGCAACCGGTCCATGATGATACTGCGCAACCACGGCGTGCTGACTGCAGGCAAGGATGTACCGGAAACATTTACCTACCTGTATTTCCTGATGAAAGCCTGCGAGATCCAGGTCAAGGCCCAGAGCTGTGGCCCCACCCACCTACCCTCGGAACAGGCCATTCGCACCACCGCCGAGCAGTCGCAACAATTGGGCATGGCAGCGAAACTGACCTGGCCGGCACTGATCCGGCTTCTGGACAGCAAGAATCCGGGTTATGCGGTCTGACGCCCAGCGGGGACTACGGCTATGCTGACAGTGCAACTGGACGATCTGACCCATCACAAGAACTCGGTGATTGGCCACAGTCCCTGGAAAACCATCAGCCAGGAAATGATACAGGCCTTCGCCGATGCCACCGGCGATCATCAATGGATACATCTTGATGTGGAGAGAGCCAGGCGAGAGTCGCCCTGGAAGAGCACCGTAGCGCACGGATTTCTGACGGCATCACTGATTCCCCTGCTGAATCAACAGGTCATCAATGTGCGAGGCAAGAGCGCCAGTATCAATTACGGGCTTAACAAGCTGCGCTTCCCGGCAGCGGTAAAAGCCGGCGCGCAGATCCGCAGCAAAATGGAGCTGTTGGACGTGACCAGGGTAGATGAGCAGCGGACGCTGGCCACCTATCGCACCACCCTGGAAATCCGAGGCGGGGAAAAGCCCGCCTGCGTAGCCGAACATCTCGCCATGTATGTGCGGAGCTGAGTCGCTCAGGACTTGGCTTCCCACTCCTCTTCCTGCAGCGCCCGCCACATCAGCTTACCGGTTGGCGACTTTGGCAGCTGGTCGACAAACTCGATCAGGGTGGGAATCTTGTAGGCTGCCATCTGCTCCTTGCACCAGGCGATGATGTCCTCTTCGCTCGTTTTTCCCTCCGCCTCCGGAGTCAGCACGATGCAGGCCTTAACGGTCTCTCCGCGCTTCGGGTCCGGCGAGGAAATAATGCAGACCTCATGAATCCCGGGATGGCGGTACATCAGGCCCTCCACCTCGGACGGCCAGACCTTGTAACCGGATGCGTTGATCATCCGCTTGACCCGGTCGACCATGAAGAAATAGCCCTCCTCATCGTAGTAACCCAGATCGCCGGTGCGGAAAAACTGCTTGCCATCGATCTCCACAAACGCAGTTTCGGTTTCCGCGGGCCGGTTCCAGTACCCGATGGTAACCTGCGGCCCGCTGGAGACGATTTCGCCGGTCTCGCCAGGGCCTTTTTCCTGCAGGGTGTCAACATCAATGATCCGGCTGTCGACATCAAACACCGGGATGCCGAGGCACTGGGGCTTCGGACGGCTCGAGGGGTTGATGTGAGTGGCTGCCATGGTTTCTGAAAGGCCATACCCCTCAATATAATCAAGACCGGTCATGGCCTTGAGCTTGGCGGCCACGGCCTCTGGCATCGCAGCCCCGCCCCCGCCGATGGTGGTGAGACTCGACAGGTCGTACCGGCCAATGTCGGGGTTGGAGAGGAAGTCCACCGCCATGGTGACAATGTTGGTCCAGCCGGTGACTTTATACCTTTCGATCAGCCGCGCCGCGGTGGTCCGCTCCCAGCGAGTCATGATCACTGTAGTGGAGCCGCTGTAGATGGGGCTGTTCATGGAACCGGTCATGCCGGTGACGTGGAAGAATGGCAAGGTGGCCAGCTGCACCGTACTGGCGGTGCTCAGGTTCCAGAAGGCCCGGTGCACGGCGGTAGCCATCACGCTGCGATGAGTGTGCATGCAGCCCTTCGGCGCGCCGGTGGTGCCGGAACTGTAGGGAATCACGGAGAGATCGGCCGGGCCTGCGGTGTGCGCCGAGGGCGCATGGCCTTCCGCCAGCGCCTGCTCCCAGCTGACCATGCCGGCCAGGTCCTCTGACCAGGCTGGAGCGGCGACTTCCGCTGGCAAGGCCAGATCGGTGTCCGGGGCGATATAGCTGCTGTAGGAAGCTACCACGATGTGGTTGAGATCGGTGGTCTCCAGCAACGGGGCAATAAAGCCGGCCAGTTCCTGACCTGCGAGGCAGACATTGGCACCGGTATCAGCAACAAAGTGCTCCAGTTCCGCCGCTCGGTTCATCGGGTTGATAGGGATTACCACGGCATCCGCCCGCAGAATGGCGTAATAGGCAATGACGTATTGCGGGGAGTTCTGCATGTACAGCAACACCCGATCACCTTTAGCGACGCCCTGAGCCTGCAGGTAGCCGGCCATGGCCTCCACTTCCCGGAACAGCTGGCTGTAGGTCATGGGTGCATCGTAGAAAACGATGGCGTTACGGTCCGGATAGCGCCGCGCCGAAATCTCAAGGTTGGTAAACACGCTGGTTCGTGGCAAGGCCAGGCTTTTGGGCAGTTCCCTGGGCCACACGGCGTGATGGCGGGTAAATGGCATTGTTGTGATCCCCTTTTTCGGTTCAGTGGGCCGCTGATGCGGCCAAATCAAAAACGTCAGCGCCGCCGGGCAGGCGGTCCTGGTGGCGTAATGGCGTAATGGCGATGGCTTTGTCCCGCAGCACGCTGGCGTCTTCATCGGGCGCCACAATGTGACGCGAACTGCGATCAAATCCCAGCCACCAGTACGGCAGACTGCGGGCATCCTGACCCGCCTGCAGGCGGGCGCGCTGTATGGAGCCGTTGGACTCCCGGCACCACCGGGCCCGGCTGATGGCGGCCGCCTCGCAGGCGGGAAAGTTGACGTTCCAGGCCCGATTCAGACCTGGCTGCCACAGCTGCCTGATGATGGCCTCGCCATGAATGGAAACCGGCGACCAGTCCACGCCTTCGCGACTCAGAAACGCCTGGCTCAGTGCCATGGCAGGTATGCCCATATGTTCGGCACTCAGCACCGCGCCGACGGTTCCGGAATACTGCACGGAATCGCTGATATTGGCCCCGCAGTTCACCCCGGAAAGCACCAGATCCGGCGGGGTTTCCCCGAACCACCGGGCCAGCGAATAGAGCACACAGTCCGCCGGCGTACCGGAGACTGCATAGCGCCTGTCACCCTGCTCATACACCCGCAAAGGATCATGAATGGAGATGCTCTGGCCGGCGCCGCTACGATCATGCTCCGGCGCCACCACCCAGACCTCCTCGGCCAGGTTGCGGGCGATCTGCTCGAGCACTTTCAGGCCTGGCGCGTTGATGCCGTCATCATTGGTGATTAGGATGCGTTTGACCATGGGATCGTTCATGACGATGGTCCCTCACTGGCAATCCGCCAGCCGACATCGGCCAGAAGGCTGGCCCGCCGGCCAACCTCCAGGGCATCGGCATTGGCGGCATTGCCATCCAGAGCCCGCTTGTAGACACCCTGAAGAATAGACGCCAGCCGGAACAGGGAAAACGCCAGGAACACGTGCCAGTCGGCGATGCCGTCCCGGCCGGTCTGCCGACAGTATCGGGCAATGGTTTCCTGTTCGTCCGGAATACCCAGCGCCTCCAGGTCTTCTCCCTGCAGTCCTCGCATGCCCTGCAGGTCCGACGGCAGGTAGTACGGCAGACAGTAATACGCCAGGTCCGCCAGCGGGTGACCGAGGGTGGACAGCTCCCAGTCGAGGATGGCAATAACCTCGGGCCGCTGCGGCGCCAGCATCAGATTGCCAAAGCGGTAATCGCCATGGGCGATGGCGCATTCGTCGGTCGAGGGCAGGTTCTCCGGAAGCCAGGCCATAAGCTTGTCCATTGCCGGAAGCTCGTCGGTTTTGGAAGCCAGGTACTGTTTGCTCCATCGAGCCACCTGCCGGGCCACATAACCTTCCGGCCTGCCAAAGTCACCAAGACCGACCGCCTTCACATCCACCGAGTGAAGGCGCGCCAGGGTGTCGATGGCCGAGTGATGGGCCGGCAGCCGTTCCTGGCGATCCAGCGCCCGCAGCGCCGAGTGGCTGACAATACGGCCCTCAAGATAGTCCATGACGTAGAACGGGGTGCCGATGACATTGCTGTCTTCGCACAGAGCCCGGGTGTTTGGCACCGGGACACTGGTGTGCTCGGACAGGGCACGCATGACTTTGTACTCTCGTTCTACCATGTGGGCGGAGGGCAGGGTTTTGCCAGGCGGCTTTTTGCGCAGCACGTATTGGCTGCTGTCGGTGTCCAGCAGAAACGTGGGGTTGGACTGGCCACCCTGGAATTGCCGGACATCCAGCCTTGTGCCGAAGCCCGGTATGGTCTGCTGCAGCCAGGTCAGGAGGCTGGCTTCATCGAATTTGTGGGCCGGGAGGACGTCTACCAGCTCTGGGGTGATGCTCATTTTTGTTTTGCCTTCAGTTTTGGGGCGTCGGCCCCTAGCAAATCGTTTCGCCGCCGTCGGCTACGATGACCTGGCCGGTGATGTAGGCGCTGGCCCTGGTGGAAAGAAACACCGCCAGGCCGGCGATGTCGACCGGGTCGCCAATTCTGCGCAGCGGCGTTTTGTCTTCGGCGCGTTTGACCCGTACCGGGTCTTCCCACAGCGCCCGGGCGAAGTCGGTTTTGATCAGGCCGGGGGCGATGCTGTTAATCCGGATACCTTTCGGGCCCCACTCCACTGCCAGGTTCCGCGCCAGGGCAGCTTCTGCGGCCTTGGAAACGCCGTAGGTTCCGATGGTGGTGTTGCCCCGCATACCGGCGATGCTGGACAGCAGCACCACAGCACCTTCGCCTTTTTCCGCCATCTGCGGCAGCACCATGTTCGTCAGCCAGAAGGTGCCCTTGACGTTGGTGTCCATGATCTTGTCCCAGGCGTCGTCGGTCATTTCAGCGGTGGTGCCGTACACCGGGTTGGTGGCGGCGTTGCATACCAGCACATCGATAGTGCCCCAGGCCTCGTTGGTTTTATCCACCAGGTTCTGCAGCTGGTCTTTTTTACCAACATGGCAGGGAATGGCGATGGCCTCGTAGCCCTGGGCTTTCAGTTCACTGGCCACCTGCTCACAGGCCTCGGCCTTTCGGCTGGAGATCACGACTTTGGCACCCAGGCGGGCCATTTCTTCGGCGATGGCGCGGCCGATGCCTTTGGTGGAGCCGGTAATCAGCGCGACCTTGCCGGTCATGTCAAACAGTGGATTATTCATTCTTCGATCCTCATGCACTGAAGCACGGGAGTGGGCGGGGTGATGTCCTTCAGGGACTGTGCAAAACAGGGATGTTTTGCTCAAGCCTACATGAACGTATTCACGGCGTGTCCCGGAAGGACATCAGCCCAACCGCTCTCCCCCTGATTCAGAGGTTATCGTTTTAGCGGTATTGGCGAAGCTCAATCTTGGCCACAGAATCCAGATGAACCTCATCGGGCCCGTCTGCCAACCGCAGAGTCCGTACCTTGGCCCAGGCTTCGGCCAGGAAGGTGTCCTGGGAAACACCGGCTCCGCCGTGCACCTGAATTGCCC
Organism: Marinobacter sp. UBA2498; assembly: GCF_002341575.1. Lineage (NCBI taxonomy): Bacteria > Pseudomonadati > Pseudomonadota > Gammaproteobacteria > Pseudomonadales > Marinobacteraceae > Marinobacter > Marinobacter sp. UBA2498. The sequence continues at coordinate 21,009 of NZ_DDOI01000117.1, forward strand.
GGTCCAGCACCTTCAGCGCCATGCTCGGTGCAATCACCTTGATCATCGCGATTTCCTGACGGGCCACCTTGTTGCCGACGGTGTCCATCATATGCGCCGCCTTCAGGGTCATCAGCCTTGCCTGCTCGATCTCGATGCGACTGCGTGCAATGTCCTTGCGGATGGAATCAAAACTGGACAGCGGCTTGCCGAAGGCCTCCCGGGCATTGGCACGCTTGCACATCAGCTCCAGAGCCCGCTCGGCGACGCCGATGGTGCGCATGCAGTGATGGATACGGCCAGGCCCGAGGCGGCCCTGGGCAATCTCGAACCCCCGGCCCTCGCCCAGCAGGATATTGCTCACCGGCACCCGCACGTTTTCGTAGTGAATCTCCGCATGGCCATGGGGCGCATGGTCATAGCCGAACACCGTCAGGGGGCGAATCATTTTCACGCCTGGCGCATCCAGCGGCACCAGAATCATCGACTGTTGCTTGTGCTTCTCGGCCTGAGGGTCGGTCTTGCCCATCACGATGGCGATCTTCGAAGTGGTGGTCATGGCACCGGAGGACCACCACTTTTTGCCGTTGATTACGTACTCGTCACCCTCGCGGCGGATTTCACAGGCGATGTTGGTGGCATCTGACGACGCCACATCCGGCTCGGTCATTGAGAAACAGGAACGGATCTCGCCATCCAGCAGAGGCTTCAGCCATTGCTCCTGCTGCTCTTTATTGCCATAGCGGGCGATGGTTTCCATGTTGCCTGTATCAGGAGCGGAACAGTTGAACACCTCAGGAGCCATGGCCGAGCGACCCATCACTTCACACAGGTGGGCGTATTCGTAGTTGGTCAGCCCGGCGCCGAATTCGCTTTCCGGCAGGAACAGGTTCCACAGGCCGGCGGATTTGGCCTTCTGTTTCAGTTCCTCAATAATCGGAACCGGCGCCCAGCGGTCTTCTGCCTGCTCGATCTGCTCATGATGCTTGTGCTCGTTCGGGTAGATATAGGCATCCATGAACTCATTCAGCTGATTCTGCAGCTGTTTCGCTTTGTCAGACAGTTCAAACATGTCCGCTTCCTCTTGGTGTTGTTGGCATTAAGTCGGTAACCGTTCCGTCAGATCGGAACGCCCTCTGGTTTGTCGCTGCCGGACCGGATCCGGAATGTACCTTCGGCGATGGCCAGCAGGTTGCCCTTGTCGTCATGAACCTCACCCGTACTGTTGAAAATCCGGGTGCCCCCGGCGCGCTTACGTCCGGTGATCCTGATCGTTCCGCCGGAGCACTGCCCGGTGAAGGTGGTGGTCAGGGACAGGGTGATGGCCTTACGCATCCGCCCCGGGTAGGGGCAATAGGTGCCTGCCTGGGCCAGCACAATATCCAGCAACGAGGTAAGCACACCCCCGTGGATCACCCCTCCCAGGTTCAGGTGCCGTGGCTGCAGTTCCAGCTCAAGCACCGCCTCGTCTTCCTCCCAGGAGACCTGACGATAACCCAGCAGGCTGTGAAAACCGGGCAGGTCCTTACCGTCGGTAAACAGGGGCTCTTGATCATTCATTACACTTTCATTCCTGGCAGGTTAAGGGATGCGGTATTGCCGCCGTCCACGGGCAAGGACTGGCCGGTGATGTAGCTGGCATCGTCGCTGGCCAGAAACAGGATTGCCGCGGCGATTTCTTCCGGATTGCCATACCGGCGCAGCTCACAGCGGGCGCCGAGCTTATGGGCCTTTTCATTGGCCCGGGCGTAGTCGAACACCGCCCGGGTCATGCCGGTTTCCACCAGACCGGGGCACACTGCATTTACCCGTACGTTGTCGCCGCCCAGGTCACAGGCGGCGGTCATAGTCAGATTGATGACGCCGGCTTTGGAGGCACTGTAGGCGTTGCCGCCCGCGCCGGACCGGATACCTGCCACCGACGCAGTGTTGACGATAGCGCCGAGCTTGCGGGCCTGCATATGGGGCGCCACGTGCTTGATCAGAAGCATGGTGCCTGTCAGGTTCACCGATAGCACCTGGTCCCACTCGGCACGGTCGTTGCCGGTCACCGGCGGGTGGCCCTGACCGGTACTGGCAATGCCGGCGATATTGCACAGCACGTCGATCTGACCGAAGCTGGCGATAGCCTCGTTGACCAACGCATCCACCTGGGCTTCGTTGGCCACATCCACCAGCCGTCGAAGGCGCCGGGCTCGCTCTGGCAACTGGTTTTCAGTTTCCACCAGACCGGCCTCAGAGGTATCCGCCAGGATCACTGACGCACCCTCCCGAGCGAGTCGCAGAGCCGTCGCCCGACCAATGCCGCTGCCGGCACCGGTGACAATGGCTACCCGTTGATCAAACCGTCCCATATGCCGATGCTCCCCGGTCTGTCTCATTGTTGTTGGTTGATGGTGCTGGGGTCTTTCCATCCAGTTAATTTGTCACGCCTGTTGGTTTTGAGTCAATATAATCGGAAGTTAATTTCACTAGATAAAACACAATAACGTTTGAGGGGCAAAAAATGGAAAGCGGCAAGCGAGACATGCCGGTCTATGCGCCAATCGATCCCAGTGAGTCCATGGACGCAATCGGAAATCGTATCCAGCAACACGCCCAGACCCGTCGCAGCCACCCGGCCCTGATTGACGAACAGGGCACCCTGGACTGGCGAAGCCTTGTCGACCAGGTAAACCGTATTGCCAACCGGTTACGCGAGGCCGGTCTGCGGCCGGGCGAGTCTGTGGCTGCCTTGTCAGGAAACAGCCGGGACGATGTCGCCCTGTACCTTGGCACCCTGGTGGCCGGGGGCTGTATGGTGCCGCTGTCTGGCATGGCCAGTAGCGAAGCACTTGCACTGATGGTGGCGGATTGCCAGGCACGCTTTCTGTTCGTTTCCGGCCAACAGCGGGAGCTGTTTGGCCGCCTGCGAGCACAGCTGACCAAGGTACCCGGCGAGCGCATCATCAGCCTGGCCGGCCCCCTGGACGGAGCCGGTTACTCCCTGGTTGACTGGCTGGCGCAGACTACGGCCACCGCCCGGCCCGAGCCGGTCACCCTCGACGATCCGTTCAATATCATTTACAGCTCCGGCACCACAGGCACGCCCAAGGGGATCCTGCACGATTATCGCTTCCGCCAGCGTCAGATGGTCAGGATGAGCCGCTATGGGTTGGACGGCGAGGCTATCAACCTTGTATCAACGCCACTTTATTCCAACACCACCCTGGTTTCAGTGTTACCCACGCTCTACCACGGCGGCACCCTGGTGCTGATGGCGAAATTCGATGCCCACAGGTTCCTGCAACTGGCCGAAACCCACCGTGTTACGCACGCCATGCTGGTACCGGTGCAATACCAGCGGATCCTGGCGCAGCCGGATTTTGACCGGTTTGACCTCTCCAGCTTCAAGCTGAAGCTCTGCACCAGTGCCCCGTTGCGGTCGGCGGTGATTGCCGATGCCATGGCACGCTGGCCCGGCAACCTCCGGGAGGTCTATGGCCTTACCGAAGGCGGTATATCCACCAGTCTCGACTGCGCTGCCCACCCGGACAAATGGGACTCGGTTGGTGTACCCACCCAGGGCGCTGAGGTGCGGGTGATCGGCGAGGATGACCGTGAGCTGCCCCGGGGCTCCAATGGCGAGATCGTGGGCCGCGCCATTTCCATGATGCGCGGCTATGTGAATCGCCCGGAGCTGACCCGGGAGATGCTCTGGACGAGCCCGGAGGGTAAGGTGTATTACCGCAGTGGTGACATGGGACGAATCGACGAGGACGGCTTCATCTACATCCTTGATCGACGGAAGGATATGATCATTTCCGGCGGCTTTAACATCTATCCAGTGGATCTGGAAAAAGTACTGCTGTCGCACCCGGCGGTAGCCGACGCCACGATCATCGGTATTCCCAGCGAACACTGGGGGGAAACGCCCCTGGGCCTGGTGGTTCTCCAGCCCGATCGTAATGAAACCGAAAACGGGATACTGGAGTGGGCCAACACACAGCTGGGAAAATCCCAGCGTCTGGCGGCCATTGAATTCCGTGCCACGTTGCCCCGCTCTGCCATTGGCAAGGTGCTCAAACGGGAACTTCGCGCGCCTTACTGGCCCGGAACCTGAGGCGGCGCGAGACAGATCGGCCGTCGGTACTGCTGACGTTCAATCGATGAACTATCCTTTTATGAATTCTGTAATCAATGACCGATCAACCGCCTATTGCAAAAAACAAGACATGTGTTAGATTCAGAAAACTACGATTCACCATGCAGTCGCCAATTCTGCACAGTGAAACAAAGAAAGATCCATTGGTATAACTAAACAGTCATTCAATGCACAAGTACAACAACGAAAGAGGCCTACCATGACTCTAGTTAATAACGCTCGAAAAAAACTGACCGTCTTTGCCTCGGCACTGACCCTTGGTCTGTCAGCCGCCCTGGCTGCCACACCGGCCGCCGCGCAGGACACCGTAACCTGGAAAGTCCAGTCCCACTGGCCCGGTTCCAGCAGCTCATACACAGACAGCCTTGGCCGGATCAAACGGGTTCTGGAAGAGCGCACTGATGGCCGTCTGAAGCTGCAGCTTTACGAGGCTGGCTCGCTGTTCAAGGCCACGGACACTTTCAACGCGGTAAGCCGTGGCATCCTGGAAATGGGCACTATTTCCCCGTCATATGCCCAGGACAAGATCTCCCTCGCCGGCATTGCCTCTGGCCTGCCGTTTGCCTTCCGCAACGTCTGGGAGGCCGCCTACTTCCACCAGAACCTGGGGTTCGAACAGATGCTCCGGGACGAAGCGGCAGAGCATGACGTTTACTGGGCCACAGACAAAGTCTACCCGACTGAAATGGTGGTCAAGGAGCCGGTTGAAAGCGTGGAGGACTTCAACAGCCTGAAGATTCGCTCCTCCGGCGCCCTGCAAACCTTCCTGACCGAAGCCGGGGCCGCCGCCTCTTATATTCCGGGCAGTGAACTCTACTCAGCCCTGGATTCCGGCATCGTGGACGGTGCCCACTGGGGAGCGGCCCAGGGTGCCTACAGCATGGGCCTGTATGAAGTGGCCAAGTACCATGTGCAGCCTGCCCTGAACATTGCCGGCACTGATGTCATCATCGTCAGCCAGAAGGCTCTGAACAAGCTGCCGGAAGACATGCAGAAGATCGTCAAGGATGCCCTCAACGAGCAGTTCTGGATCCGCACCAACGAGTACCAGTACAAGGAGCGTATCACCCTGGCCAAGGCCATCGAGGAACAGGGCGTGCAAGTGAATGTCCTCCCGGATGAAGTCCAGAACAAGCTGGTCGCCACCGCCCAGGCCATGTGGGATGAGGAAGGCAAGCGCAGTGAGAATGCCAAGAAGGCGCTCGACATGCTGAAAGGTTACCTGGCCGACCTCGGCTATCTCTGATCAGCCATTGCTCTGACCGGGGCCGGGGTCTTCGACTCCGGCCTTTCTTTCCCCGAACCAAACC
>NZ_DDOI01000117.1:26535-48649 GCF_002341575.1 Marinobacter sp. UBA2498
TTTCTTTCCCCGAACCAAACCAGCATCCCATGGGAGAATGCCATGAGTGTGATGATTGCCGCATTCATGAGAGGGGTTACCCGTCTCAACGATTTCATCGGCCGGTGGGTTGCCCTCCTGATTTTCGCAATGTTCGTGTTCCTGCTTCTTGAAGTGGGGTTCCGCTATCTGCTCAATTCTCCCACGGTCTGGACCAACGAACTGACCCAGATGCTTTTCGGCATCTACGCAATAATGTCCGGTGGCTACATCATGGCCCATCGCGGCCACGTCAACGTGGACCTGTTGCATTCGCATCTGAAGCCACGGAAACGCGCGGCTCTGGACATTGTTACCTCCGTGGTCTTTTTCATTTTCACGCTCGCCCTGCTGTGGTTCGGGATCGACATGGCCCAGGAATCCATGTCCAGTTGGGAAACTTCCTACTCGGCCTGGAATCCGCCTATCTGGCCAGTGAAGCTGGCCATTCCCATCGGCACCGCGCTGCTGGTTCTGCAAGGGTTGGTCAAACTGCTCGAAGACATCGCCGTGGCCTTCAACCTGGATTACTACACACCTCAAGAGTCCGAATCTGAAGGAGATCAGCTGTGAGCATTGAAGCCCTGACTCTCCTGTTCTTCGGTTCGCTGCTGTTTTTCCTGCTGCTGGGCCTGCCGCTGGCGTTTGTTCTCGGTGGCGTCTCGGTGGTGTTCCTGTATTTCACCTGGGGATTTGATTCCTTCTACATGGTGGCCTCCCAGATCTGGGGCACCATGGAAAGCTTTACCCTGGTCGCCATCCCTCTGTTCGTATTCATGGCCATGATTCTGGAGCGCACCGGTGTGGCCCGGGATCTGTACCGGATGATGCACCTGTGGTGCGGCGGCCTGAGAGGCGGCCTTGCCCTCGGCACCCTTGGCATCTGTGCGGTATTTGCCGCCATGGTCGGCATCAGTGGCGCTGCAGTGGTTGCCATGGGAACCATAGCCCTGCCATCCATGCTCGAGCGTGGCTACGACAAGAGCATGGCCCTGGGCGTAATCAATACCGGCGGTGGCTGGGGCATCCTGATTCCGCCCAGCATCCTGATGATCCTCTACGCCCTGATCACCGGCGTGTCTGTCGGCCAGATGTTCGCCGCGGGCATCATGCCCGGCATCCTGCTGATGGTACTGACGGCCATCTACATCCTGGTGCGCTGCCACCTGCAACCGGAGCTGGCACCGGCGCTGCCAAGAGAAGAACGAGGCACCTGGCCGGAGAAATTCCGGGCTCTGCGAGCCGTGCTCCTGCCGATTGGAGTGGTGGTCATGGTACTGGGCTCCATCATCGGCGGTATTACCACCCCGACTGAAGCCGCTGCCATGGGTGTTCTCGGCGCCCTGATTTCCGCCGCCGTGTATCGGCAGTTCAAGTGGAGCATTCTGAAGGAAGCTGCGATCCGCACCTTCAAGCTCACCGGCATGATCATGTGGATCCTGTTTGCGGCCCATGCCTTCAGCGCTGCGTACCAAAGCATGGGCGCACAGGAGCTGATCGAGGGCCTGATGAACATGGTGCCCGGTGGGCCCTGGGGCATCATCATCGCCATGATGGTAATCGTGTTCCTGCTGGCGATGGTGCTGGATCCGGTGGGTATCATGCTGATCACCCTGCCGGTGTTCATGCCGATCGTGGAATCCCTGGGCTTCGATCCGATCTGGTTCGGCATCCTGTTCGTGATCAATATGGAAATCGGCTACATGACGCCACCCTTCGGCTTCAACCTGTTCTACCTGAAGGGCATCGTGCCGCCGTCGATCACCATGAAGGATATCTACAAGTCGATCATTCCCTTCGTGATTGTGGAGATCATCGGCATCATCCTGATCATGATCTTCCCGGAAATTGCCACCTGGCTGCCGGACCTGTTTTTCTGAGCCTGGGCCCAGCAAAAATTTGGCAGTGAATCCGTGAAAGCGCTACTCTCATAGGGCTCCCGGCATAAGGAATCCGGGGCCCAACACAAGGAGAGACGCTTATGCGCGGCCCATTATCTGCATCAATCCACACTGCAGTCATCACCACCCTGTTTACCCTGCTCGCATTGTTCTCCGCGGGCACCCAGGCCCAGGGCCTGTCCGACCAGACCATCTCATCGTTTATCGACAGCCTGAAGGCTGCCGAACAGCTGGAGCCTGAGTTTGAGGACCTGAGTGAAGACATGGACAGCCAGAACGATGGCACCATGCCCGACTTCTCACGCATTTTCTCCGATTCGCTGAAGGAGCTGGAAGGTCACCAGGCCTATGGTCAGCTCGAGGATCTGGTTCAGGACCACGGCTTCGGTAGCCTTGAAGAGTGGGCGGCAACCGGCGACCGGATCTTCCAGGCCTGGATGGCCATCGAGATGGAGCAGCAGAGCCCGGCAGCCCAGCAAGAAATGAACGCGGCCATGGCCGAGATTGAAAACAATCCCAATATGACCGCCCAGCAAAAAGCTCAGATGCGGGCGATGATGGAGGGCGCCATGGGCGCGATGCAGAGCGCCAGCAATGCGCCTCCGGCAGACATAAAAGCGGTTCGCCCCCATGTTGATGCCCTCCGAGAAGCTGGCAACTACTGATACTCGAGTGCCGAAAAACAAAAAGCCCGACGGTTTAACCCGCCGGGCTTTTTTTGTGCGCGAGCAGCCATCAGGCCGCTCAGGCAGGCATCACGACATCAGGTTATAAACAAACACAATGGCAACTGCGATGGGAGTCACGAACCGGATCAGGTTGTACCAGAGGGTAAAGGCTCCTCCCTGAAGGGCCAGATCGGATTTCAGCGACTCTTTGGCCACGAACCAGCCGACAAATACTGCCGTCAGCAAACCGGAGAGCGGCAGCAGTACGTTGGCTGTGAAGAAGTCCAGAAGGTCAAAGATGGTCTTGCCTTCGAAGCGCTCAAACATAGCGAGCGGCGCGACGTCGGCCCAGACATTCAGCGACAGAATCGAAGCAATGCCCAGCGCCCAGCAGAGCACACCGACAAGGATGGAGCTGCCCGTACGGGCCAGGCTGGTCTTTTCCTCAACCCACTCAACTACCGGCTCCAGCAGGGAAATACCGGAGGTCCAGGCGGCGAACAACAGCAGGATAAAGAACAGGGTGCCAAACAGGCCGCCCATGGGCATATTGCCAAAGGCCAGCGGCAGGGTCTGGAAAATCAGTCCGGGACCGGCACCGGCTTCCAGACCGTTGGCAAACACTACCGGGAAAATGGCCAGGCCGGCCAGGAGTGCGACGACGGTATCCATGATGGCCACGCTGACAGCGGTGCGACCAATGGACACATCCCGACCCAGATAGGAACCGTAGGCCATCATGATGGCCATACCGAGGCTGAGGGTAAAAAAGGCGTGGCCAAGGGCAATCAGAACCCCGTTGATGGTCAGGGCACCAAAATCCGGCGTAAACAGGAAGCTGACGGCCTCACCAAAATGGCCTGTTGTGGTGGCATAACCTACCGCCACTAGCAGCAACAGAAACAGGGCCGGCATCAGGATGGTGACGGCCCGTTCCAGGCCTCCTTTCAGTCCCTGGGACACCACCAGAATAACCAGCGCCATGAAGATCGTGTGCCAGAGCAGCAGCTGCCCGGGGCTGGCCAGCAGGCCGCCGAACAACTCACCGATGGAGTCTGCGGTGCCACCGGTAAAGTCGCCCATGGCGGCATGTCCCACATAGGACGCCGCCCAGCCGCCGATCACCGAGTAGAAAGAGAGGATCACAAAGGCCGCGATCATCCCGATGATGGCCGAGATCCGCCAGCCCGGCGCGCTGAGGTTGCGCTCTGCCACCAGCCGCATGCTGGTGATGGGGTTATGTCGACCATTCCGGCCGATAAACACTTCCGCCATCATGATGGGGATACCGATCACTGCGATACACAGCAGATAAACCAGCACGAAGGCGCCACCACCGTTTTCGCCGGTAACGTAGGGGAACTTCCAGATATTACCGAGACCGACGGCCGAACCGGTTGCCGCCAGAATAAACGCCAACCGGGAAGACCAGAGACCACGAGCGGCCCCTGAACCGTTGCCCGAAACCGAGTTGGACTGAGTCATGTTGTGTTCCTGTGCTTTTGGCTGAGGAATGTCTTCAAAAAGGGATAGCCACGGCGTTGCCGGGGCAATTGGGGCGGGATTCTGCCAGCACTGGCGCGTCGATGCCAGTGCTGGCGCCCTCCCGGTCCGGATTGGTCCGGCGGGAGGAAAAGGAAGCTAAAGCTAACTAGCCGTTTTTGCTGATAAACCTGGCTATCAGGTCTTTCAGGCCACGGGACATGGCGCTGAGCCGGTCACTGCTCTGCTTGGCGGAGTCGGCCTGGGCATCACTATGATCGGCCAGCTCGGCAATATTGGTAATCTGGCGATTGATCTCGTCGGACACCTGGCTCTGCTCCTCAAAGGCCGCAGACATACTGATAAAGCTGTCGGAAATGGTCTGGATCGAGGTCACGATATCGCGCAGCGAGTTCTCGGCCTCCCGCACCTTTTCAAGGCCCTGACCGGCAACAGCCTCACCGTCCCGGGTTGCCTGGACCGCCGAGTCCACCTGCTGACGGAAATCATCGATCACGTTCTGGATCCGCACGGTGGATTCCCGAGTCCGGCGGGCCAGTGAGCGCACCTCATCCGCTACCACTGCAAAACCCCGGCCCTGCTCACCGGCACGCGCCGCTTCGATAGCCGCGTTCAATGCCAGAAGGTTGGTTTGCTCGGCAATATCGGAAATCAGGTTGGCGGCTTCACCGATGCTGTTGGTGGACTCACCCAGCTTGCTGATCGTCGAACCAATACCATTTACGCGGGTTACCAGCTCTTCAATCGCAACCAGCGCTTCGGCGCTCCGGTCGCTGCCCACACCCGCAAGACGATTGGCCTCCTCGGCTTCACGGGCGTTACTGGTCACCGACTCGGCCACTTCCTGGATTGAGGCGGTCATTTCATTGATGGCCGAGGCAGTCTGATCGGTTTCCGCCCGCTGCCGGGCGATTGCCGCCGCGCCATCGCTGATATAGCCGTGGGAGGCCCGCGCCTGCTCATAGAGCAGTTCTGCCTGGTCATCAATCCGCGCCAGGGCCGTCCGAACACGGGCCTCTTCACTGACCAGCAACAGCGACAGCTGCGAGAACAGTCCGCGTTCGTCGCTGTAGGTACGGGCAACAATGGGATCCCGGAAGGCATCTGGGCGAAGGTCCAGCAGCTTGCGCAAGCGAGCGGCCAGGGAGTTGAACACGAGGCCAAACCCCAGGGCGTGACCCACAACAATCAGGCCTGCTGCCAACCAAGGTTGGTTGATCTTGAGGGCACCAAGGCTGAGTACCAGCGACACCAGGAATGGCCAGCCGGAACGGAGCATCGACAAGGCACGATTGCTGAAGGATGAGGTCATCTTCCCGGCAGAGATCTTGGAATACAGCCGCTCGGCCCTGGCGATCTGCTCGCGGGTCGGCTCGACCCGAACCGACTCGAAGCCAACCATCTGGCCGTTCTCACGGATCGGCGTAACGTACGCACTGACCCAGTAATGGTCGCCGCTCTTCGCCCGGTTCTTCACCACACCCATCCAGGCCTTGCCGGCCTTCAGGTAATCCCACATATCCTTGAATACGGCCTGGGGCATGTCCGGATGGCGGATGATGTTGTGAGCCTGGCCAACCAGTTCTTCCCGGGAGAAACCGCTGATTTCCACAAACTCTTCGTTGCAGTAGGTGATCACCCCTTTCAGGTCCGTGGTGGTAATCAACCGACCGCCTTTCCGCATTTTTACTTCACGCTGGGTAACCGGGAGATTCTTGCGCATAAACGGACCTTCTGACTCGGGGCTGACCACGGGGATAAATATGGGCAAACAAGGGTAAGCCCCGATGAATATCATTGATATTCATCAAAGGTTACCTTGCGTATGTGGAGTGTAACGGCAGAGGTGAGCGGAACCTTAGTGCGTGCAGGTACTTATGTCGTAACCGCCAGCCGGGCCCGGGGATGGAAGCGGGCGTTTACCCAGAGGGAGAAGGCAATCACGCCACCGCCAATCGCCAGCCTCAGCAAATCGGCGTCTCGATTCCAGATCAGCAGGTTGACGATCAGGCCTGCAGGCACCAACGCATTGTTCATGATAGCCAGGGTGCCGGCGTCAACCACACAGGCACCGCGATTCCACAGGAACAGACCCAGGCCGGAGGCAGCAAGCCCCAGCCATGCCAGGATGCCCCACTGTACCGGTGTGGTCGGCAGCTTCTCGGCATTGCCGAATATCAGGAAGGACGGCAACGCAATAATCAGGGCGCCAAAGAAGAAATAGCCGAAGGTTCGGTAGCCCGGCAGATCACTCTGGTAGTGTTGCATCACGTGCTTGTAACCTACCTGGCCGGCTGCAAAGGTAAAATTCGCCACCTGCAGCAAAAGGAAGCCGGTAATGAAGTCCTCACTGAGCCCGTCGTAGCGTATGATACCCGCCCCGACAGTTGCGATGGCTGCAGCCAGGAGCGCCACCGGTGAAAACCGGCGAAACAGGGCGTCATCCAGCAGGGTCACATACAGCGGAGTGAAAATCGTGAACAGCAGGACTTCCGGGACGGTCAGGTAGCTAAAGGACCGGTACAGACAGAGGTAGGTAATCCCGAACTGCAGCATGCCGGTAACTAGAATACCCAGCTTCTGTCCGGAAGCCACGCCCCGCCAACGGGTGAACGGCAGAAAGACCAGGGCACCGAGCAGCACACGGCTGAGCACCGCAAAATCGCTGTCCACCTGGCCGGCCAGAAATTCGCCGATCAGACTGAATGAAAACGCCCACAGAACGGTAACAAAAACCAGAAGTCCCATCGCCACTGCCATCTGTTGTGATCAAGGCGCGTACTTTAACGGTTTTCGGAGAAACTTGCAGTGCAGAAACACGGGATAAAACCCCATGGATGAGATCCACCAGCCATTACCGGAACCCCGCCAGCCGCTGGTCACCAGAACACTGACAGAGTGGCGAACCCTCTCCATTCTGGGCGGGCCGATCCTGATCGCCCAACTGGCCCAGATGGCCAACGGCGTGATCGATACCATTATGGCCGGCCACGCGAGTGCCGAGGATCTTGCGGCAGTGGGTATTGGCAGCAGCCTGTGGATGCCCCTGTTCCTGTTTTTCATGGGCATGCTGGGGGCACTGCAGCCCATTATTTCCGGCTACAACGGTGCCCGGGAGGTGGGGAAAATCATGCCTGCAACCTGGCAGGGGCTCTACCTGGCCGCCGCCGGATCCGTGATCATGATCCTGCTGCTGACTCACGTGCACCCGGTGCTGGCACTTCTGAACCTGGAAGCCAATACCGCACGCATCACCCAGGGCTACCTCAATGCCTTCGCCTGGGGCATCCCGGCGCTGCTGTTAATGACGGCACTACGGGGCCTGACCGATGGCCTCGGGCACACCCGCGTGATCATGGCATTCTCTGTACTCAGCACACTGATCAATCTGCCGATGAACTACATCTTCATCTACGGCAAGTTGGGGCTACCTGCGATGGGCGGTGTCGGTTGTGGCTGGGCCACATCCATTTCCAACGGTGTCGCGGCAGCGGCACTGCTCGTGTATCTGAACCGAAGCCGGGTTTACCGTCAGTTTCACCTGATTGCCGATTGGGTGAAGCCGGACCTGGCAGGCATGCGCTACATCCTCGGCATCGGCGTGCCCATCGGCTTCACCATCTTTGTCGAGGCCAGCCTGTTCTCGGTCATTGCTCTGTTTCTGGCACCCCTTGGCCCGGTGGTGGTGGCCGGGCACCAGATTGCCCTGAACGTGGTATCTCTACTGTTCATGCTGCCGTTGAGCATCGGTATGGCGCTGACTCTCCGGGTCAGCTTCCTTATCGGTGCCCGGGCGCCCGCCACCGCACGCCTCATCTCCCGAAGTTCACTGATTCTGGCGGCTGCTACGGCGCTGGTTTTTGCAATACTGCTGTTTGTATTCTCCCGGGAGATCGCAGCGCTCTATACCAGTGATACCGAGGTACAGGCGGTCACCGTGAGGCTTCTGATGTTTGCGGCCCTGTTCCAGATTGCCGATGTTATCCAGGTAACCTGCATCAGCGCCTTGCGGGGTTACAAGGACACCCGCATTCCCATGTTCATCATGCTGTTTTCATTCTGGGGCGTTGGTATGCCACTTGGGTATGTGCTGACGTTCATGGACTGGCTGGTGCCGGCCATGGGGGCTGCCGGCTTCTGGGTAGGCCTCACGGGTGGCCTGGCATCTGCCAGCATTCTGTTGGGGTGCAGACTCTTTCTGTTTGCTCCCAATAGCGATCAGGCCGTTTCGGCTGCAAGCTCCGGCGTGCGCTGAGCATCGGCAAATACAACACGATCCCGGCCAGCTTCCTTGGCCTCATAGAGTGCCGCATCCGCCCGGGCAAGCCAGCTATCAACGCTTTCGCCATGCTCGAGCAGTGCCACGCCGAACGACGCCGTCACCGAACCGCCGGGGTGCTTCATGTATTTGCGCAGCACCTGTTGCAGGTTGTTCATCACTGCCTTGAGGCCAATGCCATCGACACCCGGCAAGAGCAGTACGAATTCTTCGCCACCGTACCGGAACAGCTGGTCTGACTTGCGGGTGTTCTGTTTCAGCAGCGCCAACAGATCGGTCAAGACACCATCGCCCACGCCATGGCCATGCTCATCGTTGATCTTCTTGAAATGATCGATATCCAGCATGACCAAGGCATAGGGCAAACCGGTACGCTGGGCATTCGCTGCCGCCAGATCCAGCTCCTGATCCATTGAGCGTCGGTTCTTGATGCCGGTCAGCGGATCGATCGTTGCCAGATGCTCCAGACGCTCCCGCTGATCATGGTTCCTGTGGGCAAAGACATAGGCGCAGGCACTGACCACAAAGGCCGTTGAAGCAAACGACCACATCTGAACATCAGAGCGGAAAGCCCCACCATGAACCATCAGGGCAATGACCGAGGCAATGTTCAAGGCTACCGCAATCCTGGGATTAACAAGAAAGAAGGTAGTGACAAGACACGGGTATAACCAGAACAGTCCCGGCTCGCCTACCACAATGCCCACGACGACCGCGCCGCCACAAGCAACACTGGCGACAACCACGCCACTTCGTCGCGTGTCCCCGGTTACCCATGCATAGACCAGCGCAGAGCAGATACCGAGAAGAATCGTTGTATCCACCAGTCCGGCCAGCAGATTGCCCTGCAGGTAGCGCATCACGGCAAATGGAGTAATCCCCAGAAACGCGCTCACCCCCAGCAGGGTGATGATCGATAATCGGAAATCGGAAATCGGTCTTGAGGCGATGGAGCATTTAGCGTTTTCGTCCGACAAAAGTACTATCCAGAATTCCAGAATAGCTCAACCAATTTGAATGATCGTTAAAGGACAACGATTCTTTACATATTCTCTATCAAAAAAGACAAAGTGTGAACGCTTGCTCATTTTTTCTTCCTCCCAAAACAGGGGCAGCGGTAAAATCAGGTAAAACCACACTGCTTCCTGGCCAGAGCCAGCCCGCGCCAGTGGAGCCCCAGCCGCATTCGGGGTTACACTGGCGACACAATTAACCTGTACCAGAGACAGCTGATTTGACCGAACTTGTCCGAATTGCGCCCGGGGCGCTGACCATCGGCCGGCCCCTGCCCTGGGACGTCTACGATGCAGACGGCAATATCCTTCTGCGCCAGGGCTATGTGATTCAGACAGATTCCCAGCTGGAGCAATTGTTCGAGCGCGGCCGATTCAAACCTCGCAAGATCGAACGCCCTCAGGAAGAAGTGTTCGAGGATAACCGGGACAGGAACCCGTTTGCCGATTACCCGGACCTGCTCCACTCCCTTGAAGCTACCCTGAAAGCCATTACCGATTCTGATCCTTCGGCCCAAAAACGGCTCCTCGGTCTGGCCCGGATGATCGAGCGCACATGCACGGAATCACCCGATGCAACCCTGGCACTGGTTCACCTCTACTCAATCGGCCCGGTCATTCACGAACAGATCCTGTTTTACGCCATTCTTTGCCAGTTTATTGGCCGGCAATTCGGCCTGGAGGAGAAACGAGTTGCAGTACTGACTGCTGCCGCCCTTACCGCCAATCTTGCCCTCGTGCCCATCGCCGACAAGCTGAATGCGTCCAATACAGTGCTTAACGATGAACAGCGCGGCGTCATTCGCAAACACCCCGAACGCAGCATCCAGGCCCTGCAGGCCGCGGGCATCGATAACAAGCTCCTGCTGACCATCATTGCGCAACACCATGAGCAAGCCGACGGAAGCGGCTATCCGAAAGGTCTGAGTGGCACCGAAATACGGCCGGAAGCGGAGATCCTGGCGCTGGCAGAGCGTTACGTGGCCATGATCACCAAACGGGCCTACCGGCAGCGCATGAATGTGGCCGACGCCCGGAAGCTGATTGCCAACCTGGCCGACGGCAAGTTCCGACCGGCCATCCCCAAGGCCCTGCTGCAGATTCTCGGGGAGTATCCGCCCGGCATTCTGGTTCGTCTGGAAAACAACGAAGTGGGCGTGGTTACCCGCCGGCCAGTCAGAGCCCGGGGACCTTTCGTCAAAGCCATTTTCGGTCCCCGTGGCAACCGTTACACCGGCACCTTCGAGCGGGACACCAGCGAGCCGGATTTCGGCATCCAGTCCCTGGAAGAGCCGGAAGTCATGCCTTCCATGGACTTCAGCCTGGTCTGGGGCTTCCGCTCCTGACCAATGTCACCATGCTATAAACCCAGTGCTTTTGCATGATGATCAAGGTGATCATCAATGAATGAGGCAATGAAGAAATAGCTGTGATCATAGCCCCGGTGCATGCGCAGGTTGATGTGATGGTGGAACTTCTCACAGGCGTCCGCCAGCGCATCCGGGTTCAGCTGGCTGTCCAGAAACTCGTCCGCCGTGCCCTGGTCCACCAGTAGCGGCAACCGCTCCCGAGCGGTGGGAATGAGCAATGTGGCATCCCATTCTTCCCAACTTCGCGGATCGTCTCCAAGATAGCCCTTGAAGGCTTTCTGGCCCCAGGGGCACTCGGTTGGGTTGGCGATGGGCGCAAACGCCGACACCGAGGCGTAGCGGCCCGGATTCTTCAGGGCGCAGATCAGAGCGCCGTGGCCGCCCATGGAGTGGCCGCTGACGGAGCGCTTGTCTGTTACCGGCAATTCATTCTCGATCAACTGCGGCAATTCCTTCACCACGTAGTCGTACATCCGGTAATGGGGTGCCCAGGGTTGCTCTGTGGCGTTGATGTAGAAGCCGGCGCCGGAGCCAAAGTCATAACTGTCATCCTCGCCCGGCAGGTTCACTCCACGGGGGCTGGTGTCAGGACAAACGATGGCCATCCCCAGCTGAGCGGCCCGTTTCTGGGCACCCGCCTTTTGCATGAAATTCTGGTCGGTGCAGGTCAGCCCTGATAGCCAGTAGAGAACCGGCACCTTCTTCGGGTTGGAGCCCACAGCCACGGGCGGCAGGTACACCGCAAACTCCATGTCGCATTCGAGGGTAGCGGAAGTATGCCGGTAGCGGCGGTGCTCGCCTTCGAAACAGACGTTCGTGGATAGGAGTTCCATAGTGTCCTCAATTCAGAAAATAAGTGTGTTTCAGTCCAGGGCACTGGCGTGCTTTGGCGGCTCCAGACCGAAACCGGTGCGCGCCAACTCGGCCAGGATAGCAGTACGGGTGACAATACCAATCAGTTTGCCGTGATCCACAACCGGGTACACCTTTGGCTTGCCCGCACCGAGGTTCTGGGCAAGATCCACAACGGCCATCTCTGCCGAAATCGTCACCGGTTTCCGGAACATGACGTCGTCAACAAGTGGATCGCCCTCACGGTGATAGCCGCTGACCAGCAGGGCATGGATACAGTCCTGCTCGGAGATGAATCCGATAACATGGCGCTGGTCATCAACAACCGGAAGACCGGTTACGTGGTTGTGGAGCAGCGTCTTTACCACCTTGGTGAGCTGCGTGCCACAGCGGACCGGCTCGATGTGGTTCCACATGACATCTGAAACTTTGAGTGAACGCATGGGCAGAATCTCTCTCCTCGGTGGATGGTCGCCATTGTAATGAGCATAGGCAATCACCCCTGAATCCACCACTTTTACCGGGCCATCGGTTTACATGGGAAAATTTCTGACTAAACTCAGCCGGTTATACCCAATCCGGGTCAAAAATCCAAACCAATCCATGGCAGACAGAGGGAGATCCCATGGAAGCTATTTCTGAATTCGTAGGGCAGATAAACGGGCTGGTCTGGGGCCCACCCATGCTGGTTCTGATTCTGGGCGTCGGGCTATTCCTCAGCCTGGGCCTGAAGCTGATGCCGGTGCTGAAGCTGGGCGCCGGTTTCCGGTTGATGTGGAAAGGCCGCTCCGCCGCGGGATCTGAATCCGAGGGTGAAATCCCGCCGTTCCAGGCGTTGATGACAGCGCTCTCAGCCACCGTTGGCACAGGCAACATTGCCGGGGTTGCCACAGCCGTGTTCCTTGGGGGCCCCGGCGCGCTTTTCTGGATGTGGCTTACGGCCCTTGTGGGCATGGCCACCAAGTACTCCGAGGCGGTCCTGGCGGTGCGTTTCCGCGAAGTCGACGAACGCGGTGCCCACGTGGGCGGCCCGATGTATTACATCCGCAACGGCCTGGGTCGCAAGTGGGCCTGGCTTGGCGTCCTGTTTGCCGTCTTTGCCGCCATCGCCGGTTTCGGCATCGGGAATACTGTGCAGGCAAATTCGGTTGCCGATGTCATGGAGACCAACTTTGGGCTGCCGCACTGGGTGACCGGCCTCGTTCTTATGGCTCTGGTGGGTATGGTTCTGATCGGCGGTATCCGCAGGATCGGCCATGTCGCCAGCGCCCTGGTGCCGTTGATGGCAGTTTCCTATCTGATCGCCGGGCTTGTGGTGCTGGCTATCAACGCCGCCGATATTCCTGCCGCTTTTGCCCTGGTGATCAAACATGCCTTCAGCCCCATCGCCGCCGAGGGTGGGTTTGCCGGTGCGGCAGTCTGGGCAGCCATCCGCTTCGGGGTGGCCCGTGGCATCTTCTCCAATGAAGCCGGCCTGGGCTCCGCGCCCATTGCCCACGCCGCCGCACAAACCCGAAACCCGATCAATCAGGGCATGGTGGCCATGCTCGGCACCTTCATCGATACCATTATCATCTGCACGATTACCGGACTGGTGATTATCACCTCCGGCACCTGGACCTCCGGGGAATCCGGGGCGGCACTGACCTCCATGGCATTCCAGGAGGCGCTGCCCGGCGTTGGCAACTATCTTGTAGCCATTGCCCTCGCGGTTTTTGCGTTCACAACCATTCTGGGCTGGTCGTTCTATGGTGAGCGCTGCATTGAGTTCCTGTTCGGCGTAAAGGCCATCGTGCCGTACCGCATTGCATGGATTCTGGCTATCCCGGTGGGTGCCACCCTGAACCTGGGCTTTGTCTGGCTGGTGGCAGACACCCTGAATGCCATGATGGCATTGCCGAACCTGATTGCCCTGCTGATGCTGAGCCCGATTGTGTTCAAGCTCACCCGTGAGCATTTTGAGAAGGAGAAAGCGCTGGGGGTCTGAGCCCCTTGTAATTGCTTCATCTGGCACCAAGGTTTGTCGTATACACTCAGAACACAACCCGGCCGTTTCAGGGCCGGAATAACAAACGAAATTGTCACTAACATGATCAAAGGAGAGTACACATGACTTTACGTCTCGGAGATACCGCCCCTGATTTTGAACAGGACTCCAGTGAAGGGAAGATTTCGTTTTACGACTGGCTGGGCGACAGCTGGGGCGTGCTGTTCTCGCACCCGGCGGATTTCACCCCGGTCTGCACGACCGAGCTGGGCCTGACCGCCAAACTGAAGGACGAGTTCGCCAAGCGCGGCGTCAAGGCCATCGCACTGAGCGTTGATCCGGTCGATTCCCACCACGAGTGGATCAAGGACATCAATGAAACCCAGGGCTGCGCGGTAAACTTCCCGATCATTGCAGACCATGATCGCAAGGTGTCCCAGCTGTACGACATGATTCACCCGAATGCCGACAGCAGCCTTACCGTGCGCTCGCTGTTCGTGATCGACCCGAACAAGAAGGTTCGCTTGATGATTACCTACCCGGCCAGCACCGGTCGTAACTTCAACGAAGTTCTGCGGGTGATCGATTCGCTGCAGCTGACCGACGAACACAAGGTCGCGACCCCGGGCAACTGGGAGCGTGGTGGCGATGTCGTTATCGTTCCGTCCCTTCAGGACGAGGAAGAAATCAAGCAACGCTTCCCGAAAGGCTACAAGGCTGTCAAATCCTACCTGCGGATGACACCAGACCCTAAAGCCAACTGGAGCGGTGACTGATCACTAGCCTCTTAAGCCTATAAAAAAGGCCGGGCAGCATTCGCTGTCCGGCCTTTTTCATGGTCGTGGATCAGGCAATCAGAATGCCGGAACCACTGCACCCTCATACTTTTCCATGATGAAGTCGCGAACCGCATCAGACTTCAGAGCCGCAGCCAGTTTCTGCATAGCCTCGCTGTCCTTGTTGTCCGGACGGGCCACCAGGATGTTCACATAAGGTGACTCGGAGCCCTCAATTACCAATGCATCTTCAGACGGGTTCAGGCCGGCTTCCAGCGCATAGTTGGTATTGATTAGCGCAAGGTCGACCTGGTTCAGGATACGGGGCAGGGTGGCAGCTTCCAGTTCCTTGAAGTCGAGATCTTTCGGGTTATCGGCGATATCACGGGGTGTTGCAGTGATCTTGCTCTCGTCTTTCAGGGTGATCACGCCGGCCTTCTGCAGGAGCAGCAGCGCACGGCCACCGTTGGTCGGGTCGTTCGGAATGGCAACCACCGCACCTTCTTTGAGCTCGTCCAGCGAATCAATCTTGCTGGAGTAGGCGCCAAACGGCTCAACGTGAACGCCGGTCACGGTTACCAGATTGGTACCACGGCCTTCGTTGAATTCATCCAGGTACGGCTGGTGCTGGAAGAAGTTGGCGTCCATCCGCTTCTGGTCCACCTGGATATTCGGCTGGATGTAATCGGTGAATACCTTCACGTCCAGTTCCACGCCCTGCTCGGCCAGCTGAGGCTTCACGAATTCCAGGATTTCGGCATGGGGAACCGGGGTGGCAGCTACGGAGAGTTCTTCGGCAGCAACGGCGCCGGAAAACGTGGCTGCGGCAGCTAGTGCTGCGAGTGTTTTCTTCAGATTCATAGATCGATTCTCCTGTTGAGCATCTTGAACAAATGAGTTCGGGTTCGGAGTACGGCCGGCGGTCGGTCGGAGTACCCTTCCGAAAAACGCCCGTGAATACGTCCGTGTAGGGCTCGGTCGCGCCATCCCTGGCGCTCCACGTTTTCGGAAGGGTACTCCGACCGCCCAACGGCCTATATCCAGCTTTTCTACTTTCTGCTGAAGTACAGAACCAGACGGTCGCCGACCATCTGCAGCACCTGTACGAAAATAACCAGTAGCGCGACTGTAATGACCATTACGTCGGTCTGGAATCGTTGATAGCCGAAGCGGATCGCCAGATCGCCAAGACCGCCGCCACCTATGACTCCGGACATGGCCGCGTAGGAAACCAGAGTGATCGCAGTAACGGTGATACCAGCAATGATGCCTGGCAGCGCTTCCGGTAACAGAGCACCGAAGATGATCTGTTTAACGCTAGCGCCCATGGCCTGGGTGGCCTCGATGATGCCGCGGTCCACTTCTCGCAGGGAAGTTTCCACCAACCGTGCAAAGAACGGCGCACCGCCAGCCACCAGCGGCGGGATTGCTCCGGCCACGCCCAGGGACGTGCCAATCAGCATTACGGTGAAGGGGATCATAACGATCAGCAGGATGATGAACGGCACGGAACGGAGCACGTTCACCACGAACGACAGCACCGCATAGGCCACCGGCTGTTCCAGCAGCTGGCGTTTGCCGAACAGGAACAGAAGAACGCCGATGGGCAGGCCGATCAGGACGCTGAACAGCAGGGACATACCCACCATCACCAGGGTATCCCAGCTGGCCCAGCCAATTTCGGTCCAGTCTACATTGCTTAACAGGTCTTCCATCAGCGCAGCACCTCCACGTGAACGTCGGCGGCCTTGAGCGCCTGCATGGCCACCTCGAGATCACCGCCCACCAGTGACAGGGTCAGTTGGCCGTAGGGTGTGTCCTTGATGTGGTCGATTCGGCCGGAAAGAATGCTGAAATCCACGCCGGACTCCCGGGCAACGCTGCCCAGCAGCGGTTTATAAGTGGATTCGCCCTTGAAGGTCAGGCGGAGGATCCGGCCGCTGGCCTTGCTCAGGTCTTCCTGGAGTTCGTCCCGGTCAATGCTTTCGCTCTCGAAGACAAAGTCTCGTGTGGTCGGGTGCTTCGGGTGCAGGAACACCTCGCTGACCGGGCCCATTTCGACCACTTCACCAGCATCCATCACAGCTACGCGATCGCAGACCCGGCGCACCACGTCCATTTCATGGGTGATCAGTACGATGGTCAGGCCCAGTTCCCGGTTGATGTCGGCCAGCAGCTTCAGCACCGACTGGGTCGTTTGCGGGTCGAGAGCGCTGGTGGCTTCGTCGCACAGCAGGATCGTGGGCCGGCAGGCCAGGGCGCGGGCAATGCCCACTCGCTGTTTCTGCCCGCCGGAGAGCTGCGATGGGTATTTGTTGGCGTGGTCGGTGAGGCTGACCCGGGCCAACAGTTCCTCAACCCGATCCCGAATCTCGGCCTTCGAGTAGATCCCCGCCAGCTTCATCGGGAAGGCAATATTGTCCGCCACGGTTTTCGACGACAGCAGGTTGAAGTGCTGGAAGATCATTCCCACCTTGCGGCGAAAGGCACGGAGTTCGGCAGCGTCGTAGTCGGTAATGTTCTCGTCGTCGATCAGAATACGACCGCCGGTGGGTGGTTCCAGCAGGTTGATCAGACGCACCAGCGTCGATTTACCGGCGCCGGAATGGCCAACGATGCCGAATACCTCGCCGGTTTCAATGGTCATATCGGTGGGATGCAGCGCGGGGATCGCCCGGCCGCCTACCTGATACGACTTCTGTACCTGGTCAAATACAATCACGGTCAGCGCCTTGTGGGTGCAGCGTTAAAACCGGCGATTATAGCCCAAACGGTCGGCAAACCCGAATTCCGGAATGATTCTCAGTGTGGGTAGATATCCCTACACAAACGGTTACCTGACACCGGACACCCCACTGAACTAAACTTGGATCACAAAAGAACCTTACATTTCCCCGGAGCTCTTTCAGAGACGCGCTGCCCAGAGACTCACCAACGTGACCAACGAAAAACAACCAACGCCCTCAAGGATGAACTCCACCCAGGCATGGGTAACCTATCTCAGCAAGGTCGAGCTGCCGGTACTGGCCAATACGCTTCGGCGCATCAACGAACTGACCGACAGCCGAAACAGCACCGTCAACGAGTTGGCCAACGTAATTCTCAACGACGCCCAGCTCACCTCCCAGGTGCTGAGACTGTCCAACACCGTGTTCTACAACCAGACGCGGACGCAGGTCAGCACGGTCAGCCGGGCCATTACCCTGATCGGCTTCGATGCCGTGAAATCCATGGCCATTTCCTCGCTGATCGTCGATGCGCTCCTGAAACGCAACGACCGCCCGCACCTCCTGCGCTGCCTGGCACGAGCCATTCACGCCGCGGTTCAGGCCCGGTGTCTGATGCCCAAACGGAATGAAACGGCCCTGGAAGAGGTTTTTATCGGGGCCTTGCTGATGAACATCGGCGAGCTGGCGTTCTGGTCCTGCGAGACACAACAGGCGACGGAACTCGAGGAACGACTGCGGCTTGAGGAACCTCCGGTTGAGGCCCAGAAAGCCGTGCTGCACTCAACGTTTACCGAAATCACCCGCGGTCTTGTGGAGGCCTGGTCCCTCGGGCCATTTATCAGGGATGTTGTGTCTCCGGGTCAGGCCAATTCCATGGCTTCTAGCCTGGTGCGGAATTCCGTGGAAATGGCCCGACTGTCGGAACAGGGCTGGAGCGGTCCGGACATGGACAAGGTATTGGAACGCCTGGGCAGGGATATTGGTGAGCCCCCGGCGGTGGTTCGCGACCAGCTCAAGGTGAACGCATCGGAGGCCACCCGCGTGGCCGTTTCCCTGGGCATTCCGCAAGTCACTGCCATGATGCCGGGCGCCGAGGGCAAATCTGGCGACACCGGCGCAAGGGCGCCAGACATGGATGCGGAGCTGCAGCTGGAAATCCTGCGCGAATTAAGCCATTGCCTCGCCGAGAAACCGGATATCAACGAAGTCTGTCAGCTGGTAATTGAAGGCATACACCGGGCTATTGGTATGCAGCGAGTAGCCCTGTTGATGAGTGACCGCACCGGCAATGAACTGGTGCCCAGAAAACTCGGCGGCCGTGGCACCGAGGAATGGCGCGAACATTTCGTGATTCCCAAGGACGGCACCGGGCCACTGGGCCCGCTTCTGCCTCATGCCCATTGCAGCATCTACGAACCAAAACCAAACGCCGAAGGCGTGGCGTATGATCGCTGGCTGGGCAAAGTGCCGGCTTTGATTGGCCCGATCAAGGCAAATGGAAGGCTGGTCGGTCTGTTCTATGCCGACAATGCAGCCGGTGCTTACCTGCCCTCAAAAGAGCAGCTATCAGCGTTCGGCCACTTTATTCAGAACGCGCAGCTGTGCCTGACCTTACTCTCTACCCATTAGCATTGACTCAGAGCTCGTAGAGCCTGGTGACGTGCAAAACCGGCCCGGTTGGCGATCCGGTCGGTGAACCGCCTTCAGGTTCAAGACTGATTGCCAGGGTCCGGCTGCCGCTCAATGAGCTCTGAGCTTCATCCGACAGCCCCACCTGGTGAGTTTCACTCGCCGGCAGGACCCCTAGCGAAAGAGGCCGCCCCTCCTCTGGTACAACCCAGAGCTCATAATCCTTACCGGACTCCGCGGAGCCTGCGGCAACAGCGCGCAATTTCAGCAGGTTGCCACGATCCGTCTCACTTAACAGCCACAGCGGGTCGCCAAGTTCGGCCTCGATGATCGCCCCGGCTAACATGGGCCTTTCTGGAACGGGAGACGGCTGTAAAACTAACAGAACGGCGAAAAAGACCGCCGCTGCGGTTGCCGTCAATCCCCAGCCTGGCCAAAACCATCCGGCTCTTGAGGAAACCGGGGCTTTCGGTTTGGAGTGTTCGGGCCACAACCGTTGCTGGATGCCCGACCAGATGCTTGGCGGGGGCGTCTCCGGGATGGCGATCGTCGACAGGGCGCCGAGCTGCTGCTCCCAGAACCAGACTTCCTGACGAACCCGACCGGATTCCATCATCCATCCCTCGAAGCGGAGGCGAGCAGGGCCTTTCAAAGAACCCAGAACATATTCCGCCGCAAGAATCTCTACGCGTTCAGGTGATTTTCTCATCGTTCAAGACACCTCTTCAGCGCCATGAGTCCCCTCCGGATCCAGCTCTTCACCGTGCCGACAGGCGAGTTCAGGGTTTCTGACAACTCATCGTGAGTGAAGCCCCGGTAATAGGCGAGCAGGATGCTGTCCCGCTGCACATCGCTGAGTTCTTCCAGGCAGCCTGTCAGCTGGGCCGAGCCGGAAGTGCGCAACGAATCATCCAGAGGTCCACCTCGCTTGTCCTCAACCTGGTCAAGGTGCTCATCGCCGGCCGTCTGCCGCACTTTCCGGGCGCGCATCAGATCGAGCGTCCGGTACCGGGCAATGGTCATCATCCAGGCCAGCGGCGCGCCCCGATCGCGGTGGTATTCGCCAGCGTGATGCCAGATCTGGATGAAGCTCTCCTGCATCGCTTCTTCCGCAAGCTCTCGATGGTTCGCCAGTTTGACGCACAGGCCGAACATTCTCGCCGCCACCTGGCTGTAGAGTTGTTGGAACGCTTGTCGGTCCTTCCTCGCCACGGAACGCAAAAGCCGCATCAACTCGTCCTGATTTACCTCGACAGAAGCCATAAACACCCTCGTTGTTATGGTTAATGCCCCAGGTACGGGCGCACGGAGCGGAAGTTGCGCTTATGCCGAAAAGAATTTTTCCAACGACTGCAACTTTTCAACGGGCCCACTCGTTCCTTCCTACGACGCACCCAAACACAAAGAGGAAAGCGACATGAAAACAATTCTGAAACGGTCCAGCCTCGCTATCGCCGTCGCCGGAACCTGCCTCGCCACCGGCCTGGTCCAGGCTTCGAGCCACCGCGAAGCGCCCTTCATCACCGAAATCCCGAAAGTCGACGGCACCGACTTCTACATGTTTCGGAGCTACGAGTCCGGCAGAGCGGATTTCGTGACCCTTATTGCCAATTACCTGCCTCTGCAGGACGCCTATGGCGGTCCCAATTATTTCGATCTGGACGACGATGCCATCTATGAGATTCACGTCGACAACGACGGCGATGCCGTTGAGGATCTGACGTTCCGGTTCCAGCTGGAAGACAACCTGAACGACATTCAGTTGCCGGTCGGGCCGGATGGCGACCAGCGGATGGTATCTGTACCCCTCAAGAACATTGGCGACGCAAGTGACGCCGGCAACGTTCAGTTGCGACAAACCTACACGGTGGATGTTATTTCCGGCGATCGCCGCACGGGTAGCGTTCAGGCCGCCACCAACGTGAACACCGGCACCGAAACTTTCGATAAACCTTTGGACAACATCGGTGCAAAGTCCTTTGGTGATTACGCCAGTTACGCCGGCCAACACGTGTTTGATATCGCCATTCCCGGCTGCGGAACCAACGGTCGGGTATTTGTCGGGCAGCGCCAGGAGGCGTTTGCGGTGAACCTGGGTGAAATCTTCGACCTGGTTAACACCAACCCGCTTGGCCCCCGGAATGGTGAAGGCCCCGGTGATCTGGCTGACAAGAACGTCACCTCCTTTGCCCTTGAGGTGCCTACCGATTGCCTGACCGGCACCGCCATGAACTCCAACGGCCAGCCCGTAATCGGTGCCTGGACTACAGCGAGCGTCCGGCAGGCACGTATCATCAACCCTGCTCCCAGCACCGCAGGCCGGGGCGCAACCGTTGAAGGTGGTGCCTATACCCAGGTTTCGCGTCTGGGCATGCCACTGGTAAATGAGGTGGTTATCGGGCTCAAGGACAAAGACCGTTTCAACGCCAGTGAACCAAAAGATGATGGGCAGTTCGCCACCTATGTCACACACCCGACACTGCCGGAGCTTCTGGAAGTGCTGTTCCCCGTAACTGCACCGAACAACTTCCCGCGCAACGATCTTGTCACGGCATTCCTCACCGGCGTACCGGGAGTCAACATGCCTGAGGGCGTAACTGCCTCCGAAATGTTGCGACTGACGCCCGCCGTTGCACCAACGCCGCTGAACAGCCAGAACGATCTCGGTGTTCTGGCGGGTGACAACGCCGGCTTCCCGAATGGCCGTCGGCCCTACGATGACACCGTCGACATTGCGCTTCGCGTCGCCATGGGTGTACTGGCAGACCCCGCCGATGCGCCTGATGGCAGCCTCGAGTACACCGACGGCGTCCAGCTGGCAGCGGATCCTACCAGCCTGCCCGCAGACTATGAGTCGTTCCCTTACCTGGCGACACCCATCGCCGGTTCACCCAACGAATAACCGGGAGGTAGCCATGAGGTCCCTCACAAAACTTACGGCCGTCTGCGCGATTGCGTTATTGATGGCAGGTTGCTTCGACGGCTCCAACAGCCGATCGGAAAGGCCGGCTGTGACCGTCGACTTTACAACGTTTGTTAAAACCCAGTTCGCCCGGACAAGCGACGACGCCCAGCCGGCGAACGTCAACGGCATCGACCTGAGTTTCAATGACCAGAATAATCCACAGGCATTCGATGACCTGCTTCAATAACACTCCACTTGGCCGGTTTCCCCGTTGTTTCGGGCCGGCCTTATCCTTGCCTGCCCTTCGGGGCAGGATTTTTTGGTTGATCGCGATTTTCGCGCCCTGCCAGATACACGCCGCCCCGGATCCCATCATCACGGAGTTCAATGACAATGAAATACTGACCGAGTTACCCGGCGCCGCTAACGAGCTCTTACGGGAGACGGATTCCCCCGAAGTGGTTGGGGACCGTCTGCAAATGCT
>NZ_DDOI01000117.1:48729-58333 GCF_002341575.1 Marinobacter sp. UBA2498
GACCGTCTGCAAATGCTGATCACACAGGCCAGGGCCAGTGGTGATCCGAGATACATGGGGTACGCCCAGACATTGATTAACCGCTGGCCGGACGAGCAGCTGACCGACCGGCTGCGAGTGCTCCGGGCAACCCTGCGCCAGAGCCTGCATCAATTTGATTCCGCCCGCGCCGATCTTGAACAGGTACTTTCAAGCTCTTCGGACAATCAACAGCGTATCCAGGCTCGCCTGACCCTTGCCAATCTCGAGCTGGTTCAAGGTCGTTACACCGAGGCCGGGCGGAATTGTCAGGCACTTCAGTCGGACTATCCCGGCCTGATAGCGAAGAGCTGCCTGGCTTCCGTGCAGGCGAGGACAGCCGACCCTCAAAAAGCCTACCGGAATCTTGCGCAACAACTCGCCGAGGCGACAGGCCGCCAGCCTGCTGATTCCACCAGTCGACTCTGGACCGAAGGCACACTTGGCGATATCGCGGCCCAGGCAGGCCTGCCCGAAGCCGAACTGCATTGGCGAAGGGTTCTGCAGGCATCTCCGAGCGACCTGTATATCCGAGCCCAACTTGCCGACTGGCACCTTGAGCAGGACCAGTTCGAGCGCGTTTTGACACTCACCCTGGGATTCGAGGCCGTTGACACACTGGCCGTGATTCGGGCCATCGCCATGAAACGCTCCGGCCACCCGGGCAGTGACGAACTGATCGGTCGTTTACGGCAACGATTTGAAGAGGCCCGGTGGCGAGGCACTTTACTGCACGCCAGAGATGTTGCCCGTTTCCTGCTGGATGTAGAGAACCAGCCGCACGATGCCCTGAGACTGGCGATCGAAAACTGGGAGAGTCAGAGGGAGCCCCTGGACACCCGGCTTTCGCTCAGAGCTGCTCTGGCTTCAGGTGACAGGGCCCAGCATCAAAGAGTGAGCGAATGGCTCAGTCAGCAGGGTCAGATCGATGCCCGCTATCCGGAGTTCAAACAATGAGGATAACAATAAGAATCTGGCTCGCCTTGACCACAATAGCGCTGATGTCAGCCAGTGGGATGGCAGCAGCACACAAAGCAAGCGACAGCTTTCTTTACCTGAACAGCGGTCCGACGGAACTTCGAATGGATGTTGCACTACGGGACCTCGCGCTGCTCGTGAGCATTGATAGCAACGGAGATAACGAAATATCCGGTCAGGAACTGCGACAGGCAAGACCAGAAATTACGCGGACCATCGAATCCGCGCTCACCTTTTCGAACAGCAGTGGCAACTGCGGTCTGGCCGGTAAGACTTGGGGTATCAGCGAGCACAGTGACGGATTCTATTCCGCTGCCCGTTACGCTATCCAGTGCCCCGATGGTGAGCCGCCGAGAGCGCTTGAGTACAACCTACTGTTTGAACAGGATGCACTGCATCGGGGCCTGGTGAGCCTTGACCATGATGGGCAGAAACGTCTGACCGTACTGGGGCCCGATTCCCGAACGCTGGATCTGACAGGCACGGACACCCCGGGCTATTTCGGTGTGTTTACCACCTTCGTTTACGAGGGCGTTATCCACCTACTTATCGGCCTGGACCACATCCTGTTTCTGCTGGTTCTGGTCATTCCGGCAACGCTGTCCACTGCCAAAAACCAGGCATCCAGCGGCCAGTCACGAGCCTTGCGGGGCCGTCTGCTTGAACTGGCCGGCATTATCACGGCCTTTACCTTGGCGCACTCCATCACGCTGGCGCTGGCCGCCCTCGATATCGTTTCACTCCCCATCGCATGGGTGGAAACGGTTATCGCGCTTTCCATTGGCTTGGCAGCATTGAACGTGGCCTGGCCGATTCTCGGGCACAAAACCTGGAAGCTCGCGTTCGGATTCGGTCTGGTGCACGGTTTTGGCTTCGCCAGTGTTCTGGGCGATCTCACCAGTGGCGTATCCGGGCTGGCGGTGGCGCTGGCAGGTTTCAACCTCGGTGTGGAACTCGGTCAACTGGCGCTGCTGGTCGTGGGATTCCCGGTGCTGTATTACCTGGGTAAAAATCGGATGTATCAAAAGGGCGCCGTGCCAGTGATGCTGGCCGGCATAGGTGCTATCAGCCTGTTCTGGGTTGTCCAGCGCGCGCCCCTGTCCTGAGCGCGCACCGGATGACCTTAATGCAGGGCCCGCATCTGACGCGGATAGAGCGCTGCACTGACTTCCGGCTCTTCCAGCAGGTCGGCCAGCTCGCGGTCTACGTTAGTCTCTTCACCTTCTTCCGGCAACGGCTCGAACAGGGTGCTCAGCCAGGAGGCTACGGAGGGTGCTTCGTCCCGTTTGTAATCGGTGGACAGCGCCTTGATCCGGCGGAAGCCGATGATGCGCTGGTGTTTGGGATCCCGAATCTGTTCAAAACCCCGCCAGTAGACGTGATCCCTGGTGTGCAGTTGCACGAACAGGGTGTCGATGGGGCCGTCTGAATCGTCGGCACCCTCGGCTTCTTCCTCAATGGCTTCCGGGGCCGCTTCGGCTTCCACTTCGGGTTTCTTGTGACGGATGGTGGTCCAGGCCGGGTACAGCACGGCCACGGCATCCGCTTCAACATGCTCGCGGGCGGCGCGGAGGATCAACCCCCAGCGGGCCTTGTCGGCATCGGTTTCAAGGGAATTGATGGGCAAGTCATAGCTTTGTTCGCTGGACAGGACGATGGCCATCATGGGGGCGTCTAACTCCCCCATGGCCTCGGCCTGTGCTACTGATACCAGTTCGTCGATTGCCATCGGTTGGTTCATAATACGCTCGCCTCCTCGATGCCATCAGGGTCGTTCAGGAAGAAGGGGTCTTCCTGACTAACAGCATAGCCTGTTCCGGCTACAAAGATAAACGTGGAGTTTCCCCAGCCGGATCACAACCCCGGATACCTCAGAACGCGTCCTCAAGCCTTTCGTAGTTGCTGAACCAGGGATTGGCCTCTTCCAGTTGGCCCGCCAGCTGAAGCAGGGTCGCTTCGGCGCCGTGGGGACCGCCAAACTGGACCCCGACCGGTAACCCTTCGGCAGTCCAGTGCATCGGCACAGACATGGCCGGTGTCCCGGTCAGGTTTGCCAACTGGGTAAACGGCGTCCGGGCCAGGCTTTCCAGGGCCATCTGATCCACCTGTCCAGAGCGATGAACCAGTTTACCGGCCTTCAATTTCAGCATCAGACGGGCAGCGAATTTGAGGTGGGCCGGCGTTTCCAGTTCGCCGATGGCGGCCGGCAACTGCCCGGTGGTCGGGCTGAGGTAGAGATCGTAACTCCCGAAAAACGCACCCAGCGCCCTGGCAAACTCGTTCCACTGCTGGCGCCGCCGGACATAGTCGGACAGCGGCATCGTCTCACCAAGCATGCCAATCAGCCGGGTATCCAGCTCGAAATCGCTGTCGGTGGCGCCGAACTGCTCTTTCGCCTTCGCCATCAGCGCCGACACTTCACCGAAATACAGGCCGAGGTAGCAGCGGGCCAGGGCCATGCCGTCGAATTCCGGCGCAGCATACTCAACCCTGTGACCCAGATTCTCGAGAACCCGGGCCGTTTCCTCCACGGCTGCAACGCACTCCGGTGCTACCTCCGTATTGTAGGGTGAAGACGTGAACACGCCGATTCTTAGCTTGCCCGGAGACCGCTGCATGAGCTCGGAGTAGGCCGCAGACGGCCCGGGAATCTCGAACGGGTCGCCCGGAGCCGGCCCACTGAGCACATCCAGCATCGCCGCACTGTCTCTCACCGTCCGGCTGACCACATGGTCGGTAGACGCACCGGTCCAGGCTTCACCCATAAAGGGACCCGAGGAAATGCGTCCCCGGGACGGCTTGAGGCCAAACAGGCCATTGTAGGCAGCTGGAATGCGGATGGAGCCGCCGCCATCGTTGGCGCCGGCCATGGGTACAATGCCGGCCGCCACCGCCGCGCCGGAGCCGCCACTTGAGCCACCCGGGGTCAGCTCCGTGTTCCAGGGGTTGCGGGTTGGCCCCCAGAGCTCAGACTCGGTCACCGCTTTCAGACCAAACTCCGGCGTGGCGGTTCGCCCCAGGAAAACCAGCCCACCGTCCCGTGCCCGGCGGACAAATTCCGAATCCTGGGGCGCAATATTCTTTATCAGCCCCCGGCTGCCGTAGGTACACGGGTGACCCGCCTGCTCCTGGGCGAGGTCCTTGAGCAGCAGGGGCACGCCGGCAAAAACCGCCTGCTCGGGGAAGTGCTGTGCTGGCGCCTCGGAGAACAGCGGATAGCAGATCGCATTAAGTGTGCTGTTCACGCGGGTTGCCCGCTCAACCGCTGCCTCGCATACTTCCCTTGAAGTGACCTCACCCCGACGGACAAGATCAGCGAGTGCGGTAGCATCGTAACGAAGATATTCAGATTGCTTCATGGCAGGTTCCCTTTGTTATTCTGTTTTGAGGAAGGTCACGGGTATATCGTCTATGGTCAGAATTCTCAAGAGCTTACGCCAGCTTGCCGTGATTTTCATCCTGGCAGCGCCGGTTGCCGTTGCCGCCCAGGACCCGCCGCCAGCGGCCAGTGAAGACAGCGACTGGACTCGCGTGGTCCGGTCCTCGCCCTACTGGGTCAGCCAGGGGGTATTTGAAAACATCCTCACCATCCGGCGCTGGGTATTAAAAGAATCCGGCTATTGCGCCAGTGCCGAGCGCCACGTCCTCTACGATATGCGGGGGCGCTTTCTGGCCTGGATCAGTGATGGCGAAGACCGCGAGGCCACCCAGCGCCTGCTGAACACCACCCGAAAATCACTGTATGAGAATGACAAGGTGGAAGACTGGGTTGCCGGCGAGACCGGCCAGACCGGCTATCCGTTCGCCCTTTCCTGCGACCAACCCCATGTGAACGTCGACGAGGCCGTTGCGCGGTATCTTGGCACCCTGCCGGCGGACCGGATCTGGGGCGCCTGGGACGACCTCAATTTTGCCGACAGCAGTGCTCCGGAAAGCCTTCATGATGCACTGATCTACGTGTACGAGCACCGCAGCAGTCAGAACCGCCTGACTCTGCCACAAGCCTTGCCCCGCTACCTGGCGGGCCAGATCCTGATTGAGAGTGGCGCACAGGCAAGAGCCCATTCCCGGGCAAACGCCAGGGGCATCCTGCAGCTGTCACCTGCGGCTCTGTCCGACTGCCAGATTGCCCCCAACAATTTCTGGCATCGGCTGGCACAGATCGACTGCGCCCTGCGGCTGATGAACCAGAATGCCCGCAATCTGGCACCGGTGTTCCAGCAACGGTTCGGCCATTTGCCGGAGGCCAAAAGGGACCGATTGTTCACCCTTTTACTGGTTCAGGCCTATCATGGCGGCGCCGGACGGGTCCAGGCGCTGCTGGACGACCCGGTGCTGGCACAGCCAGCCGAGTATTTTGCCGCCAACCATGAACGCTTTACCGCCGGCGATATTGCCTTCGGCCTGATTTTTCACAACCTGGGGCGGGACCGCCTCGGTCTTGCATCGCTCTACTATGTGGCCGACGTTCAGCTGGCAACCGAGGCCCTGTGTCGCACGGCCAAACTCAAATCAACGGAATTCTGTGAATGGAAGTACTCAACCAACTGATACCCGAAAGCCTGAGCCTCCCGGTCGCCGTTTTCCTGCTTGCCAGCTCCACCATAACTTCGATGATCACCGCCAGCCTAGGCGCCGGTGGCGGCGTTCTGCTGCTGGTACTGATGGCCAGCTGGATGCCGCCTGCGGCCATCATCCCGGTTCATGGCATGATCCAGTTGGGCTCCAATGTTGGCCGGGCGGCACTGACCTGGCGGCACGTAGACTGGCGGGTGATTGCCGCGTTCCTGCCCGGTGTGATCGCAGGGGCGGCGCTGGGCGCCTGGCTACTGGTGAATCTTCCGGCCCACATCTGGCAGCTGACCATCGCCCTGTTCGTTCTCTATCTTTGCTGGGGGCCGGCACTACCAAAGGGTGCCTTCGGTGCCCCCGGGGTGTTTCTGGCCTCGGCCCTGACCAGTTTTGTCAGCCTGTTCGTGGGCGCCACCGGGCCGCTGGTTGCGGCGTTCATCAAGCAGATTCACACCGACAGGTTCAAAACCGTGGCCACCTTCGCCACCGCCATGACGCTGCAACATGCGCCCAAGGCGCTGGTGTTCGGGGCGGCGGGTTTCATGTTCTTTGAGTGGCTCCCGTTTATCCTTGCAATGATCGCCTGCGGCTTCGCCGGCACCTGGCTCGGGCTCCATGTACTCAGTTCCCTTAGCAACCGGAAGTTCACACTGATCTTCAATATCGTGCTGACCGCGCTTGCGATCCGCCTGCTATGGCAGGCCAGTCTCTCAGCCGGCTGGTGGTGACGGAACCACAACAACCCTGTTACGTCCCCGGGATTTGGCGACGTAGCTACCCTCATCCGCCCGGGCCATAACCTCCCGGGGGCCGCTGTCTTCCGGTGTCAGTTCCGTCAGGCCGATACTCGTGGTTACACCGAATGACCGGCCGTCATGCTCAATGCGAAGAGCCTCAACATCCGCGCGGATCCGTTCCGCCAGAGCCTGCGCCCTTGCCATGCCACAGGCGGGCAAAATAATGCCAAACTCATCCCCGCCAAGCCTGGCCACGGTATCGGACTGGCGAACCGAGTCCTTGAACAGGTCCGCCAGCCGTTTGAGCAGATCGTCGCCCAGCAGGTGCCCACCTTCATCGTTTACCGGTTTGAAGTAGTCGAGATCAATGAGCATCAGTACCGAACGGACGTCCTGGCGATCGGCTTCTCCCAGACATCGGACCAGCGAGGCGTTGAACGCCCGCCGGTTGAGTAACTGAGTCAGACTGTCGTGGGTTGCCTCCCAGGACAGCCGTTCCTCCTGCCGGCGGCGGTCGCTGTCATCCCGTAACACGAACACCAGGCGCTCATCCTCGCGACCCTGACGAATGTGCAACATAGTGAGATCAATCGGGAATGGCACACCCAGCGAGTTCCGCAGAGTCACGTAAAGACTGTCCAGATCTTCTCCGGACAGGAACTCCTGCGCTGTCAATTCCCGCTCTTCAGTTTCAATGGTGACCAGCTGGAAAAAGTTCCTGAGTAAGCACTCACCCTCTGTTCCCAGAAGCCGACAGGCGGCAGCGTTGGCAAACCGGATTACACCCTCGACGTCTACCATGAGAACGCCTTCCTGGAGGACGCGAAGAATCGTCTCGGCGCGCTGCTGCTCTGTCCTGAGCGCCTCTTCCACCTCCAGTTCATGGGAAATGTCGCGGACTACGGTGATGGTACCGAGGGCCTTTTCCGGCGTCTGAATTGCTGCCGTCATCACATCCCCCCAGATCACCTGATCCGGAGCAGGGGATTCCAACCTTAACCGGCCACGGAAAACGCTCTGGTTCCTGATCGCATTTTTCCAACCGGCAATCGCCTCCTGCCGGTCGGCATTGTCCACACGATCGGCCAGGTAACTGTATGTGAGATCTTCCGCCGGTTTGCCGACGATCGCCTCGAAAGCCGGGTTGGCAAACTCGATACGGCCCAGGACGTCGGTCTGGACAATACCGATGGGCGCACTCTGGGTAAGGGAACGGAAAAATGCCTCTCTTTCTGCCAGAGACACCAGAACTTCATCACGCTCATCGGTCACCGTGTTAAAGATCTCGGCAACCTGGCGGATTTCCTTACCCCCGGCGACGTCCACCGGATCGGAGCGCATACCAAGGTGGCGCTCGCGGATCTGGCTGCCCAGTGTTTTGAGCGGCGCCATCAGTCGCCGGAAGCGCCACAGTGCAATAGGTGCGATCAACAGGATCACCACCAGCAGAATCCATAAGAAGGCATCCACAGTGCGGGTAATCGGCGCCAGCGCTTCTCGAGCCGGCCAGGAAGCTGATACGAACCAGGGAACCTGGGTAAGCTGCTGCACCGACATGATGGTCCGTTCACCCTCGCCGCTGTTAGTCTCCAGCGTGCCTTCAAACCCCTCCATGGCATCCCGGAGCACAGGATTCGCTACCCGCACCGGCGCCATGGCCTCGTCGTCCCTTTGACTGACCACCACAAAACCACTGCGGGTTGCCACTCCGAGATAACCGGTAGTTCCTATGCGGATGTTGATAAACTGATCAAGAAAATTGTTTCCATCCAGGGCAATGGCACCGCCAAGCACACCAATGAAACGTTGGCGGTGGTCGAAGATCGGCGCAGCCACCATGATGGCCGGCTTTTCCTGATAGTTGGAAATATAGGGTTCGCTGATCACCGGCGTGAGCGTGGAGGAAATCCGCCTAAAATATTCCCGATCACTGACATTCAGCCCCGCCTGACGGTAATCCTCCGGGTGCTCAGCAATAACCAGGCCTTTTTCATCCATCAGGTAGACCGCATCAAACAGATGCTCCAGGGCCGTTTGCCGACGAATCAGAACCCTGGCCCTTGCGTCCAGAACATCGCTGGACATGGTCAGGTTCTGGGCCACGTGGTTGAGTGCTTCAAGACGCAGGGCCAGCTTGTCATCCAGCTCCCCGGCAATCAGGGTGGCAATGGTTTCCACCTGGTTCCGGGCCTGCTGTTCCAGTTCAGAACGGCTCAGCAAGAAACCGGCGACGGTTACCAGCAAGGCCGTCAGTATGATCGCGACAACCACCAGAGCAACGGCCCGATTCGCCAGGCTGCCCAACCATCGCTTGATCAGCATGACTTCCAGACTCCGCAGCGGATTCGACAACCGGTAATGATCTGACCTCCGTTTTCAAACTCTTATTTGTGGTTCTTATGCATGACTTAAGTCTAACAGAGGGGGTGCCATAGTCAGATTACAGGCTTGCAAATTCAATGATAATTGTTATTATTTAGTTCCACTTTTGCACATTGAGAACTCCTCTCATGACGGACATCCTCTCGCCTCTGAATACCGGCCCGCTCGCGCAAGTTATTGATATGGGAGGCCCTGTGATGCTGGTGCTGGTGGTGCTCGCGATCATTGGCTTCGTTACCTTCGTGTATCTGATGCTTATCGGAACCCTTTATGCGCCCCGTTTGTCCGGTCAGCTTAAAAAAACCGTAATGAACTGGCAGAATAATCCGGCGTCGGTACGGCCGTCAGAAGTGCGACATCAGGCAGGCCGCTGGGGGCGGATGAATCCGCTGCAGCATCTTGTCACCGATACGATAGAGGCCATTCAGAACGATCAGGACGACCGGCAGATCCGGGAAACCGCCGCACGGGATGCCCAACATGCCCTGGAGCCGTTCGAGGCACCGTTGAAGATCATCGAAGTCATCGCAGCCCTGGCCCCTCTTCTCGGCCTGCTGGGAACCGTACTGGGCATGATGGAGGCCTTCAGCGCCATGGCTGCTACCGAAGGCCGTGCCAATGCCACCCAACTCAGTGGCGGTATTTACGAAGCCCTGACCACTACAGCCGCGGGCCTGGTAGTGGCCATACCGTTTGCTGCACTGGCTGCATGGATCGAGTTCCGGCTGCGACGCATCCACAAGACCATCAACAGCACACTGGTTTCGATTCTGCATATCGTGCCGGAGCAGACTCTGGACGCCGTTGAAGCAGATTACCGGTCGCCGGAAAGCCAGCGTGCCGCCGAAACCGCCGTCGACGAGCCCGACCGTTACTCAACCGCCCGGGGTCAGCGATTCGCCCATGCAACTGGTTGA
>NZ_DDOI01000117.1:58410-62885 GCF_002341575.1 Marinobacter sp. UBA2498
CTGGTGTTCTTTATGCTGACCACCCGGCTATTGCCTGTGGACTACCTGGAATTGGCCAATAACACGTCGAGCCGCAGTCCGGTCACCGGAGAACCGCTACCAGAGCTGACGGTCACGGCCAACGGCGACGTAAGATGGCAGGGCCAGACGTTACCCCTGGAGCGCCTGGTCACCGATCTGTCTGAAGCCGGTACCACCGAAGTGAACCTCTCAACAACGGGCGATACACCCCTGGGAGCTTTTACCGCGGCCCTGAGCGCTTTGACTGACAGCGGCATCGACACTCACTGGAAGCGGACAAACGCAACGACACCATGAGCGATCTGGTTCCACCTCCGTTTACCTCCGGCAAAACCCTGATGGAACGCGTGGAGGATGCGCTTCTGCCGTTGATCAACCTGGTCTTCCTGCTGTTGATGTTTTTCATCGTTGCCGGCCAGCTTGCCGATGACCCACTGCCCGAATTGCCCGCCACCGAGCAGGGCGAAGACCGTCAGTCTCCTCATGCGGACATGATTGTAAGCGCCAACGGAGACTGGAAGGTCGACGGTGAGCTGCTCAACAAGGAATCCCTGGTTGCCAGGCTGCCGGAACCTGATGGCCAGCAGCCCCTGAAAATTGCCGCTGCCGAGAGCATCACCATGGCAGACCTGGAAACACTCTTCCGCTTGCTGGAGCAGGGCGGATACCAGGATATCCTGCTGTTGACGGAGCCCGCCCGATGATGCCGCAAAAGCCGCCCTTCCGGTGGGCACTTCTGCTGCTCGCAATCGTAGTGACCTTCGTCGCCCTGGCGATCGCCGCTCCCGAAGAGACGGTGGAACTCAACACCCTGGGCGAATCCGCGGTCAACACAGCGCCAGCCATCCGAATCAAGCTGGCTGGCGAACCCGAGCCGAAACCCGACGCCGCGCCAAAGCCAAAACCAGAGCCGAAGCCACAGCCTGAACCTGAACCCAAGCCCGAACCCGAGCCCGAGCCCGAGCCTGCCGCCGAGGCAGCGCCTGCGGCGCCCGCCGGGCCGCTGCCGGCCAGCGCCGCCGGCGGACGCTACGCCGTCAACGTCGGCAGCTTCTCCAACCTGGCCAATGCCCGCGCCCTGGCCGACAAGCTGCGCGCCGCCGGNNAGCCTGAGCCTGAGCCTGAGCCCGAGCCAGAACCTGAGCCGGAACCTGAGCCTGAACCGATAACGGAACCAACGCCCGAGCCAGAGGTTGCCGAAGAGGTCGCGGAAGCGGAAACACCGAGCGGTGATCCGGCAGAGACTGCAACAGAGAAACAGTCACAGGCGACCGTTGCACTGCAAAACGCTGGCGTTAGATCGGAAGTGGATAATTACCTGTCCAAACTCAGCCGCCATCTTGCCCGATACTATGAATATCCACGCAGGGCGAGGCGCCTTGGCCAGGAAGGCACACCCGTGATTGTGTTCGAGTTTCAACGGGACGGATCCCTGGTGGCCCACAGCCTCAGAACCAGCTCCGGACATCAGCTTCTGGACGAGTCGGCGCTGGCCATGCTCGAACAGGCAGCGCCTCTGCCATCAGTGCCGGAAGCAATTGCAGGCCAGAAATTCCGCTACGCCTTGCCCGTACGCTTCAGTCTTCGCTGAGACGTTGCCCTGCTGCGCCAGGTTGCAGCAGCGGTCAATGGGAACGCACCGATCAGGTGCGTGAGAGCGGAGGTCGCCTCTTCTGCCGAGCCCGGCAACCACAGCATGAAAATTCTTACCCTTCTGATTTAATTCCGGTTTCCTGGCAACCTGCGATTCTGGCACAGTCTCTGCAACTTCTCAGACAGCGGAACCAATGTCGGTTCTGTTCACAGCGACAGATTTATTCAGACGACGGCGTCTACTTGCACCTGCAGATTGCAGGCAGCGGGTATCGCCGTTTTTTTATGGCCGTTTCAAAAGTCTGGTCATCCGATAGAAGTCAGAGGAAAACACTATGTCTTACATCGTGCCTTCGGAATTCGTCACCAAAATGGTCGACGCCGGCGAATCCAAAATTTATATGTCCACCCGGGATACCCTCATCCGGGCTTTCATGGCCGGCGCCATTCTGGCGCTGGCTGCAGCGTTCGCCATCACTGTAGCGGTCGAGACCGGAGTCTTTTTGATCGGCGCTATCCTGTTCCCGATCGGGTTTTGCATGCTCTACCTGATGGGCTTTGACCTGCTGACCGGCGTGTTCATGCTTACACCCCTGGCATTGCTTGATAAGCGCCCCGGCGTAACCCCGGCAGCCATACTGCGCAACTGGGGCTGGGTATTCCTTGGCAACCTGGGCGGCGCGCTGACCGTCGCCTTCATGATGGCCTTTATCTTCACCTATGGTTTCAATACCGACCCGGGTGCCGTTGGCGCGAAGATCGCCAGTGTTGGCGAAGCGCGCACGCTTGGCTACGCGGAGTTCGGGGCTGCCGGCTGGGCCACCATTTTCATTCGCGGCATGCTGTGCAACTGGATGGTATCCATGGGCGTGGTTGGCGCCATGATTTCCACAAGCGTCAGTGGCAAGGTACTGGCCATGTGGATGCCCATCATGCTGTTCTTCTTCATGGGCTTTGAGCACTCTATCGTGAACATGTTCCTGTTCCCGTCCGCCATCATCATGGGCGGCGAGTTCTCAGTGATGGACTACCTGTGGTGGAACGAGATTCCCACCGTGCTGGGTAACCTGGTGGGCGGCCTGGCCTTTACCGGCCTTACCCTCTACACCACCCACGTGCGCACCGCACCCAAGCGCAAGATTGCAGCAGCCTACAGCGACGCTGCCCTGGCCCGTACCAACTGAGTCGGGGCGTCCTGCAACTCCGGCTGCCGCACCCGCCGGAGTTGCGTTTTCCTTGATCGAGGAAATGCCGTTTCCCAATGACCAGCTCCCTTTCCGTTTCCGCCGGCCAGTACTCCGACGCTGGCGTCAAACCAGTCAACCAGGACTTCCACGGTTTACTGGTGCCAAAGGGCCACCAGCTGATCACCAAAGGCATCGCCGTTGCCATCGCCGACGGCATCAGCTCCAGCAATGTCAGCCAGATTGCCAGCGAGTCCGCCGTCGCGGGTTTCCTCAGCGACTACTTTTCCACTCCGGAAAGCTGGTCGGTGAAACAGTCCGCCCAACGG
The DNA here is from genome assembly GCF_002341575.1 of Marinobacter sp. UBA2498. Classification (NCBI taxonomy): domain Bacteria; kingdom Pseudomonadati; phylum Pseudomonadota; class Gammaproteobacteria; order Pseudomonadales; family Marinobacteraceae; genus Marinobacter; species Marinobacter sp. UBA2498. Next base: position 61,538 of record NZ_DDOI01000117.1, read on the forward strand.
GTGCTGCTCGCAACCAATGCCTGGCTTCATGCCCAGACCCGGCAAAGCCAATACCGCTATGACCGCGACCGAGGCTATGTCTGTACCCTGAGCGTGATGGTGCTCAGGTCCGCCACCGCACATCTGTTTCATATCGGCGACACCCGCATCTACCGGGTTCACCACGACCAACTTGAACAGCTCAGCACCGATCACCGGCTCTGGCTCTCCCCGGAAGAGAGCTGCCTGACCCGGGCCATGGGCATTGGCCATCAACTGGATATCGATTATCGAAGCCTGCCGATCCAGCCCGGCGATACCTTTTTGCTGGCGACCGACGGCATCCATGAGCACCTGGATGAGCGAACCATGGCCGGTATCATCCGGGAATCTGGCGATGATCTGGACGCTGCCGCCCGCCGGTTGGCAGCCCAGGCCCTCGAACAGGGCAGTGATGACAACCTGACCGCCCAGATCATCCGGGTGAACTCGGTCCCCGCGGTTCCGGAAAGCAGCGAGCTGTTTCACCAGCTGGCCCAGCTGCCCTTTGCGCCGGAACTTCAGCCGGGCCAACATCTGGACGGTTACCGGATTCTGAGACAGATTCACGCCAGCAGCCGCAGCCATGTCTACCTGGCGGTGGATGAGGAAACCGATACCCGGGTGGTGCTGAAGATGCCCTCACTGGAACAGAGACACGATCCGGTCTACCTGGAACAGTTTTCCACCGAGCAGTGGATTGCCAGGCGAATCAGCAGCGCTCATGTCGCAAGACCGTTCCAGTCCAGCCAACGACCCAGCTTTCTCTACCAGGCCACAGAGTTCGTGGAAGGCTGTACCTTGCGGCAATGGATGCTGGACAACCCGGCTCCGACACTTGATACCGTGCGTGATCTCGTTGAGCAGATTGGTAAAGGCTTGAGGGCATTCCACCGGCTTGAAATGGTGCACCAGGACCTGAAGCCGGAAAACGTGCTGGTGGATCCCCATGGCACTGTCACGCTGATTGATTTCGGTGCCACCCGGGTCGCCGGCCTTGAGGACTCTGAGATCGGCGAACAGGCGGTTCCTCGGGGGGCCGCCCTTTACAGTGCCCCTGAGACCTTTCTCGGCGAGCCCGGCAGCTGGCTATCAGACCAGTTCTCCCTGGGCGTGATTACCTACCAGTTGCTCACCGGCCAGCTTCCCTATGGCGCGGAAGTACCGAAAATCCATAGCCGGAACCAGCTTCGCGGGCTGAACTACCGGCCCGCGAGACACTTACGTGAGAATCTTCCCGCCTGGGTCGACGATACAATTGAAAAAGCGGTTCACCCTCAGGCCCACAGACGTTACCCGGCGCTCTCGGAATACCTGTACAAGCTGCGAC
>NZ_DDOI01000117.1:62958-65490 GCF_002341575.1 Marinobacter sp. UBA2498
CACCCATCCGTCGACTGGCACAAGCGTCATCGGCCGCCGTTAATGGAGCGCAATCCCGTGGCCTTCTGGCAGGGTGTATCCGCGTTATTGCTCCTGGCGTTGCTGGCAGCCCTCGGCCTGGGCTGAAGCGGGTATTGCCCGAGCAAGTTTTTGCCCCACCAGCAATCCTTCGCCCGGCGTTCGGGCGCGCGGTTGCCTGGCCCGCCGGGGACATCTCCGAGAAAAAAGATAACCCACTGTTTTAAAAACTATTTCCTCTTCTGGCACAGGCTTTGTAATGAAAGTCCGCGTCCAGGGAACACCCGGGGACACTATTCATTCACAAGTCATGGAGCAGACTATGCCAACTCCTTGTTATATCAGCATCGAAGGCCAGACCCAGGGCAACATCACCGCCGGCGCATTCACGTCCGATTCTGTCGGTAACATCTACGTGGAAGGCCACGAAGACGAAGTGCTGGTGCAGGAATTCAGCCACGTTGTTACCGTACCGACCGATCCCCAGTCCGGTCAGCCATCCGGTCAGCGCGTGCACAAGCCGTTCAAGTTCACCTCCGCCCTGAACAAGGCCACCCCGCTGATGTACAACGCCCTCGCCTCCGGCGAGATGCTGCCCAAGGTCGAGCTGAAGTGGTACCGCACCTCTGTTGAGGGCAAGCAGGAGCACTTTTTCTCCACCATCCTCGAAGATGCGACCATTATCGACATCAACTGCAACATGCCCCACTGCCAGGACGCCGGCAACGCCGACTTCACCCAGCTGGTCACCGTTTCCCTGTCCTACCGCAAGGTAACCTGGGAGCACGCCGTTGCCGGTACTTCCGGTGCTGACGACTGGCGTTCGCCGATCGAGGCGTAATCACGCCAGAAGGGCCCCGCAGGGGTCCTTCTGCCTTTGCAGGGATGAAAAAAATGGATAGTCAATTGTCGGCCGAAGACATTGATAAAATCAGAGCCATCATGAAGGCGTTCTACGGCCATTCTGTTGCTTCAGGATTCACTGAAAGCAGCGTAACCGAAGAAACCGTGCGCGCTATCGCCCATATGCTCGTGGAAACCGTCGATTGTAGTAGATGGGTTGATGCTGTTCCTTCTCCACAGGACCTACTACGACCAACACGCAGGATCACAAAATGGGCTTTACGCCTGATTCGCGAGGCAGGGAAACCTTTTTTGCAGAACGAAGTGAAGGTAAGCTGGATTTGCCGAACTGTTCGTTCTGGCCAGTTCAGATCCTCTATCGAAACGACATTGAGATGAGACTCCCACCATGGCAAGGATAGCCCTAGCTTTATCATTTTTACTTCTTCTCTCCGGCTGCGCATCCCAATCTTCATTGGTCATTCAACCATACAGCGAACTAGCTATAGAAGTACCAGAAAAGATGTTCTCCTCTGTGAAGATGAGGGATGGCGAGCTTGTATTTTTGAGAAACAACCGGGTCGTAGGTTTTGTCAGATCGGAGGAGATTCCAAGTACAGTAAGCTCAAGTTCAGCGATTGACACCTCAACGACGCTTTTTGAGAGTGCCAATCAGGGTTCAAGTAAACCAATTTGGATGGAGCAAATTCCCGAAGCTCAGGTATTTGGAGTAGTTCAGGGGGACTTTAGAACCGTATTTATTGTACCGAACGGCCAAGCTCAATCGCTTATTACCTTCCAGGGCCCAGTTGAAAGCTCAACGTCATTGCGGATAAATGGCGCGAAGATTTCAGAATAATGCATAGCTACCACTCACCCGAGTCCCGAATTCAGCAGCCTTCCAGCAGCTTTACGTCGAAATACAACCGGTAATGAGAAGATTCATAATTTTAAGGATTGTTTTGGCCAGCCTGGTCTCAGGTTGTGCTGTAACTGACCAGGCATCCATTGAGTTTCGCACCTCCAACGATCTGACGTTCGAACTCAGTAAGAGTCGGTTTGATGCTATCGAAGTGCAGCCTTTCGAAACACAACTTTGGCTTGATTCAGCAATCGTTGGTTCGTTGAGGACTATGGAAACCAGCCCAGATTTTGAAACGGCCGTTGACGAAGTTCGGCAAGGATCTAACGAAACGCAACAATACTCTGGTAAGGTCAAAAAGTTGGATTTGGGTGGCAGCGCCTACGGCTTCTCGGTCACCGTCAAAGGCTACACCACTGCATTTATCGCGACCTCGGAACACCCTTCTTCATGGATTACCATTAGTACTCAGGATGACGTGTTCGGCGAAGTTCTATCTTCTTTGTCTGTCAGTAAAACACGCGAATGATCTATGCTGTCTATGTCAGGTTTTCCAGCTTTTCGGTATGACGGTCCAGCCCATTGGAGCCGTAAATATGCTGCAAGCGCTGCAAAAGTTCTTGCTTGATACTGTCTTCCGAAATAAGACTAGCCATAAGCCTGCCGACTCCATGGACCGGGTGGGCACCAAATTTCCTTGGGCGCGTCCACGTCTCTGCTCAGCATCAAAGGGCCGAGGAACTCAACCACCGCCTCTACTACCTCCGAAAAAGCCTCTGGCACATGTTCTTGGCCAAGGCGCTTACGGA
>NZ_DDOI01000117.1:65533-78161 GCF_002341575.1 Marinobacter sp. UBA2498
GGGAAAGCCCGCCACTGTGGTTGCTTGCTGTCCATAAAAGCGGCAGAAAAGGGACTGGTTTCAGGGATTGCTGTCCCACGCTTTCGGAAGGTGCCCTCAACCGCCCCCTCGAGATTTTCCAACCGGAACTCGTGCTGACGCGAAAGCAGCCAGATATCGTAAAAGTCCTTCATCCGGCTGTTCAGTTCGCCAAGGTTGACCATCGCCTGGAACTTCTCAGCAATCGACGATTCCGGGGTGTAGCACTTAATCCGTGCAGTTGGAAAATCCAGCAAGCCCGGGAACTCCAGCCAGGATGGGAACGGAAATATGGGATCGCCAAAGCCAATGTCCAGTTGCATTGGAATCCTGGCGTTGTCGAGAAAACCGCTGAAGGTCACCCTTAGCCCCTGATAGTCTGCATCTTCGGTAATGGTCTCCGCCTTCAGGGTATCCGGATCAAATCGCAAGCCATCATCCGGCACCTCAGTCGCAATAATCTCGCCCACCTGGGCCAGAATAGCCTCTGGATCATTGCTGGTCTGGCCCGACATATCGATATCCCGTGTCGGTCTGCTGTTCGGCCCCTGCATTGCCCAGAACATCAGCGCACCTTTGAGGGTAAAGCAGCGGTTATGGGGCGACTGACTCAACCGGTAAAGAAACCGCTCCATGGCGTAATACTGCAGCAGTTCATCAAAGCGACGCTTTTCTTCCCGGGACTTATTCAGCAATCTCTGCCGAACGGACGCAGCAGTGTTTTGTGCCACCGTGATCTCCTTTCACTCTTTTTATTCCATCGCCAGGATGATTCTGTTCACAGCTTGGCTTCCAAGTAGGGTGCCATGACATTGGCGACCCTGCAGATTCTGGCATATTCCATCAGTTTTCCTGGACGGAAGTTTTTGCGGGTGCGGTATAGATCCAACGCCTCCAGAACCACATCCATGCCGATTCGATTCCGGAACTTGAAACAGTCGGCCAGGGTTTTCTCCGGGTTGTAGACGTTCAGGGTGATGGCATCCACGTCAACCTGTTCAATGCCTTCACTAAAGGCCCGCCCGGAGAACCGGTACCCGGCTACCGGCGGATAATCCAGCACCGGCAAACGGGCATCCCGCTCCACCGCCAGATGCACCTGATGGGGAATCTGTGTAGTAATGTCGTGCCAGGCCAGCGCGGAAATCAGGCAAAGCACCGCATTGGGAAAACGGGTAGCGGCAGCCACCAGATCCGGGTTCTCTATTGAGGGCAGGTCCGCCAGCCGGTAAATGCCACGGCTGACCGGCTCAATCAGCCCCTCGTCCCGAAGCTGATAGAACTGGTACCGGCTAAAGCCCCGAGCCAGCGCTTCTGTCAGGCGGAGCTGACCGCCGCGTTGACGGAACATGGTTTGGAGTTTTGCCCTGGAAGATCGGGCGGAGTCGGAGCCAGACAAATCGTCACCACTTATTTATATATGGTGACAGTTTGTCTGAATGGCATAGGTCATTCAAGTGTCGGCTTTGCTGGACCTTTCCCAAGGTCGATAATCAGTACCACCGCATAATATTGCCGAGCCAGACCATAGCAAACCGTAAATTCGAACGTTAAGCTTGTTTGGTATTACGCATCCGTGAAGTAGCCAGGTACCCAAGTTTGCAGAAAACGCCCCTACCAACCCAGACCGCCATCAGCCTTGGCGAACTCATGTGCGCCGTCACCCGGGACTGGCTCTGGCAACCGGCGGAGCAATGGGTCCGGGAACGCAATCCGGGCAGCGTCCTGCATTGCCGGGTTGGGTCCGGCCAGGCCACCTATCACCGTTACGATTCTCGAGACGGGCAACACCTGATCACCTACGGTGCCCGCATGATTGCCGCCAAGCACCAGCCGGAGACGGCGAGCGGCTGGCTGTCAGGCCGAGAGATCCGGAAACGGGGGTACTTTGGCGGGGAACTGAGCACTCTGAATCTGTTGGCACACACCTGCTGCCACGAGTTTGCCCATCTCCTGCAGCAAAGTGCCGGCCAGCGATATCGGGGCTCTGTGCACAACCGCCATTTCTATACCATTCTGGATGAGTTGCACGAGAACGGGGCGGCGCAAGCGACCCGTAAGGCCCTGGCAGATGAGGCGAGGGAACAGGGTCTGGCGCTACCGGATACGCCCTTCGAGCCTGTGGACACAAGGCAACAGATGGCCCACTGGCAGGTGGGCGATACCGTGCGTTTTGGTGCCGGCCGGCGGGAACTGCACGGGCAGATCATTCGGGTCAATCGAAAGACCTGCACCGTGGACGGCATCGGGCACTCGAAAGGGGTGCGATACAGAGTGCCTGTGCAGATGCTAAGCCCGCTTACACCACCTCGGTAGAGGCAACCAGGAGGCTCCGTATCTCCGGCACACAGGACCCACAGTTGGTGCCACACTTGAGCTCACGGCCGAGGGCATCGACGCTGTTGGCACCCCGCCCAATTGCCTGCTGAATCTGTCGGTCCCCAACCTGGAAGCAGCTGCAAACCAGGTTGCCAGCATCATCCCCATCGACGGCCTTTGCCGCCAGCAGGCCGCGCCGGCTCGCCTCGTCGAGCTCTGGCTGACTAAAGCAGCTGACCAGCCAGTCCACGGATGGCAAGGCAGCCGCGTCACGATCCACCATGAGTACCGCCTCCAACTGACCATTGCGCAACCGCGCCGCCCGGAAGCGGCCTTCGCGGACATCTTCCATCACCAGCTGCGGCTGGCCGCCGAGCCAGTCTGGCACAGCACTTTTCCAATCCATTTTGCACTGCCCCGCCACGATCCAGCTATCGCAATCGGGCAGAACCTGTTGGGCCCAGTAGTCTGCCTTCCAGCGTTTTGGACGATCCCGTCGCACCAGCAAACGTCCATACCAACGGGCAGGCCAGTGGGTGAGGGTAGCACGACCGTGCTTGGCTTCCGGTTGCCCGGATATCGGGTCTACCAGGCTGTCAGTAAGCGCTGTAGCCAGACCCTGCCCGGTGAACTGATCGTTCCAGTGGATCGGCACAAACACCTCACCACGCCGCTGCTCCGGCGCACTGCGCACCCGGCCGACAAAGTGCCCATGGGCACTCTTCAGTGTTGCCAATGCCCCCGGGGTGAGGGAAAGCGCCCGAATATCCTCGGGATGCACCTCAATGAACGGCTCGGGGCGATGGGCCAGCAACCGGCTGGACCGGGCTGTCCGGGTCATGGTGTGCCACTGGTCCCGGATACGGCCGGTATTCACGATCAACGGAAACGCTTCATTCGGATTCCTGGCCGGTAATCGAGAGGCAACTGGCATCAGTCGAGCGCGCCCGTTGTCGGTCGCGAACCGACCGTCAGTGAACAGTCGCCTGGAATCAGACGCCGCCCCGGTAACCGGCCATTGGACAGGCTCAAGCAACTCGTATTGTTCATTGCTCAACTCCGCCAGCCCGGAAATATCAAAGAAACGCTGACCGGCGTTCTCGAACCCCGACAACCGGGCATGTTCCCGGAAAATGTCCGCGGGCTTCCCATAGTCAAAGCCCGCCTGGTGTCCCAGGGCGCGGGCCACCGCACTGACGATCCACCAGTCGGGCCGGGCCTCTCCGGGCAACGGCAAAAAGCGCCGCTGACGGGAAATGCAGCGTTCGGAATTGGTAACCGTGCCGTCTTTCTCACCCCAACCTGCCGCCGGCAACAGGATGTCCGCATGGCGAGCGGTGTCTGTGTCCCTGACGCAATCAGACACAATGACAGTCGGGCACAGGTCCAGAGCCCGCCGAATACGATGGGTCTCCGGCAAACTGACCGCAGGGTTGGTGGCCATGATCCACAACACCTTGATATCACCCCGCTCAACCGCATCGAACAGGTCGACGGCTTTCATGCCCGGTCCATCTGCGACCGCCTCGGTCTCCCAGAACCGGGCCACGCGGTCCCGGGCATCCGGTCTGTCGTAATCCATATGAGCGGCAAGGGTGTTGGCCAGCCCACCCACTTCCCGGCCACCCATGGCATTGGGTTGGCCGGTCAGGGAAAAGGGGCTGGCGCCGGGCTTTCCCACCCGGCCTGTGGCCAGATGGCAGTTGATAATGGCGTTGCCTTTATCGGTGCCGGCTGAGGACTGGTTGATGCCCTGGGAGAACGCCGTCACCGTGCGCTGTTCTTCTGCGAACCATCGGTAAAAGGCAATGACATCTTCTACCGGCAGTTCACAGATCCTGGACACCGCTTCGGAAGAGGGTGCCGCGATTCTGGCAGCGCTGAGGCTGGCGTCGAAACCCTCACAATGGTCCTCCAGATAGCCATTATCAACAGCCTGCTGGTCGGCCAGCCAGACCAGTAAGCCATTGAACAGCACCGTATCGGTCCCGGGGCGGATGGCCAGATGCAAATCCGCCAGATCGCTGGTCGCGGTTTTACGGGGATCAATCACTACGACCCGGCGACCGGGTCGCGCCGAAGCCTGCATTCTCTGATAGAGCACCGGATGCGCCCAGGCCGCATTGCTGCCGGCCAGCACCAACAGGTTGGCCAACTCCAGGTCTTCATAACAGCCGGGAACCAGATCCCCGCCAAAGGCCCTTTTATGGGCTGCAACGGCAGACGACATGCACAGGCGGGAATTGGTATCCACGTTGGGTGTGCGGATAAACCCCTTGGCGAGTTTGTTGGCCACGTAATAATCTTCCGTCAATAACTGACCGGAGAGATAGAAGGCCACAGACCGGGGCCCATGAAGCGCCACTGATTCACGAATCCGTCGGGCCACTTCCGCCACTGCCTGCGGCCAGGCACTTTCACGACCGTGAACAACAGGCCGCAACAGTCGTCCATCAGGAGTCAGCGTTTCGTGTAAGGCAGAGCCCTTCACGCAAAGGCGCCCCAGATTCGCCGGATGTGCCTCATCCCCGCGGGTCGCAGATGGCGTTGCGCTCACTCCACAACCCACACCGCAATACGGGCAGGTGGTTTGAACCGTCGCCGGTTTTTTGTTGGTACCGGTCACAGCACCTCCTCGGGTTTCATAAAAAAAGCCCGCCAATCCGGATGCCTTGGAGGCGCATCAGGGGCGGGCTTCTTTGCCAATGGAATCAGGTTGTCTTGAACAGTCGCATTACCGGCTGCAATAACAGGGCCATTCCGATCAAGGGCGGCTCCGGGCTCTGCCAGACACCGACTATGGCGGCTCTCGAGGATTTCAGCCCCGCATCAATGCGCCAAGGCTCCGGGCCAACCATCAAATCCGGTATCAAAGTGGTGCAAACCTGGCCTACCACGCACTAAAACCAGACGAATGCCCGCTCACCATACCTGCCGCCTCCTCGAAGAACTCTCCTAACTCGTTGTTTTATTGAGACCAGCCGAGATGGCACGGCCCGTGCAAGACTATAAACAGAGACGCGCGTTACGACTCAACAGAAAACTGATCCCCAGGCACAGGCGCCTGCTTTCCGGCAACGGAGAGCGGGCGTTTTTGCGTTTGGGCCACACAGAATGAGGTATATCCATGTACACGCTCACACGAAGAACCGCCCGCTGGCTCACTCGAATTCTGCTTACAGCCACCGTCTGGACAGTCAGCACGGGGGCTCACGCGGAGATCGGTCCGGCCGAGAAGCCGGACCTCAAGCTCGGCTTTATCAAGCTGACCGATATGGCGCCCCTGGCGATTGCCTGGGAACAGGGCTTCTTTATGGACGAAGGCCTGTTTGTTGAACTGGAAGCGCAAGCGAACTGGAAGGTCCTGCTGGACCGGGTGATTACCGGAGAACTGGATGGCGCCCATATGCTCGCCGGCCAGCCTCTCGGCGCCTCCATTGGCTACGGCACCCGGGCCGATATCATCACGGCCTTCAGCATGGACCTGAACGGCAATGGCATTACGGTTTCAAACGATGTCTGGGACACCATGAGCCAGCACATCCCCGACAATGCCGACGGCAGGCCCGAACATCCCATTAGCGCCAGCGCGCTGCGGCCGGTCGTGGAAGCAGCCCGGGATCGGGGCGAACGGTTCCGGATGGGCATGGTGTTTCCCGTGTCCACCCATAATTACGAGCTTCGCTACTGGCTGGCGGCCGGTGGCCTGAATCCCGGCTACTACGCGCCCCAGCGCGGCGACACCAGCGGCACCCTGGAAGCCGACGTGCATCTGTCCGTAACTCCGCCGCCGCAGATGCCCGCCACCATGGAGGCGGGCACCATCCAGGGCTACTGCGTAGGTGAGCCCTGGAACCAGCAGGCCGTGTTCATGGGCATCGGCGTTCCGGTGATTACTGACTATGAGATCTGGCCGAATAACCCGGAAAAGGTCTTCGGCGTAACCCGTCAGTGGGCCGAGGACTACCCGAACACCCATCTGCGCCTGCTGCGCGCCATGATTCGCGCCGCCCACTGGCTCGATGAGAACAACAATGCCAACCGGGACGAGGCCGTGAAAATCCTGGCCCGGCCCAGCTATGTAGGTGCCGATGAGGCGGTGATTGCCAACTCCATGACCGGCACCTTCGAGTATGAAAAAGGCGACGTTCGCGAAGTCCCGGATTTCAATGTCTTCTTCCGGTATCACGCCACCTACCCGTATCCGTCCGATGCCATCTGGTATCTCACCCAGATGCGCCGCTGGGGCCAGATACCCGAGGCCAAGCCGGACGACTGGTATATGGAAACCGCAGCCCGGGTTTACCGGGCCGACATCTACCAGCAGGCAGCTCGTTCACTGATTGCCGACGGCACGCTGAAGGCCAAGGATTTTCCGGACTTCGATGCCGAGAACTTTCAGCGCCCGCAACAGGGCGAGCTGATTGACGGTATCGCCTTCACCCCCCGAACACCCAACGCCTATATCGACAGTTTCGAGATCGGCCTGAAAGGTACGCAAACCCCGTAACCGGGTTTGCAAGGAGGTTTGATAACCATGACTACGATTACTTCGGCCAAAAAACCCTCCCAGCCGCCGCGCTGGCTGGGCCAGAGATTCAGGTCCCTCGGTGAGTCGCTGACACCCGGCCAGCTCGCCGCCACCGGGCGCCAGATGTTGCTGCCACTGATAGGTATTCTGGTATTCGTCGGTTTCTGGCATCTGGCGGCACCGCAGGTGGATACCTCACTGGGCAGCTTCCCGGGCCCGGCACAGGTCTGGGAACAATCGGGGCAACTCTGGCAGGAGCACGTCAACCAGCGCGAGCGGGCCGACAAGTTCATTGCCATGCAGGAAGAGCGGAACGCCCGGATTCTGGCGGACAACCCCGAGGCTGAGGTCAGGATTCGGAATTACCCCGGTGCCCCCACCTTTCCCGACCAGATCCTGACCAGTCTGGTTACGGTCCTGGCCGGATTCATCGTGGCGACCGCTATCGCCGTGCCCCTGGGCATCGTGGTTGGCCTGAACCGGCACTTTCAGGCGGCGGTCAACCCGCTGATTCAGGTTTTCAAACCGGTGTCACCGCTGGCCTGGTTGCCGCTGGTGACTATGGTGGTCTCAGCAACCTACGTGAGCGACGACCCGATGTTCGAGAAGTCGTTCCTGACCTCCATGATCACGGTCACCCTGTGCAGTCTCTGGCCCACGTTGATCAATACCAGCGTCGGTGTGGCCGCGGTCAATCCGGATCTGCTGAATGTCTCCCGGGTGCTGCGGCTGTCGTTCTGGACCCATGTCCGCAAGGTGGTTTTGCCTTCTTCGGTGCCGATGATCTTCACCGGCCTTCGGGTGTCGCTGGGCATTGCCTGGATGGTGCTGATCGCGGCCGAGATGCTGGCCCAGAGCCCGGGGCTGGGCAAGTTTGTCTGGGACGAGTTCCAGAACGGCAGCAGCCAGTCCCTGAGCAGGATCATGGTGGCGGTTCTGGCTATCGGGTTTATCGGGTTTGTGCTGGATCGGGTGATGCTGTTGATTCAGCGCAGGGCGGCCTGGAACGAATGAGCCCTGGTTTGGAGTATGCCGCACCGGGCAGGGGATGCCTCCCGGGACACGCGGTGAATACATCCCTGTACGCTCCGCAAAAACATCCATGTTTTTGAGGGTTTCGGGAGGCGTGACCCACCCGGCGCTCCGATTACCGCGAGGTGCTTTCCATGAGTAAGGCTCATCTTGAATTAACCGGTGTTGAAATGGCGTTTGATACGCCGAAGGGGCCATTTGTGGCCCTGGACAACATTAATCTGAAGATACAGAAGGGCGAGTTTGTTTCCCTGATTGGCCACTCCGGTTGTGGCAAGTCCACCGTCCTGAACATTGTGGCTGGCCTGCTTCAGGCGACCAGGGGCGGCTGTGTGCTGGATGGCCATGAGGTGAATTCGCCGGGGCCGGAGCGTGCGGTGGTGTTTCAGAACCATGCGCTGATGCCCTGGCTGACGGTGTACGAGAATGTCGAGCTGGCAGTGCAGCAGGTTTTTCGAAAATCCATGGGCAAGCAGGAGCGACGCGACTGGATTCATCACAACCTGGAGCTGGTGAATATGGCCCATGCGGCGGACAAGCGGCCGGGTGAGGTCTCCGGTGGTATGGCCCAGCGAGTGGGGATTGCCCGTGCCCTGGCCATGAAACCCAGTGTGCTGCTGATGGACGAGCCGTTTGGCGCACTGGATGCACTGACGCGGGCCCACCTGCAGGACTCACTGATGGAGATTCAGCAGGAGTTGAATAACACCGTTATCATGATCACCCACGATGTGGACGAGGCGGTGTTGCTGTCAGACCGGATCATCATGATGACCAACGGGCCCGAGGCCACCGTGGGCGAGGATCTCTACATTGACCTGCCCCGGCCGCGCAACCGGGTGACTCTGGCCGATAACCCGGAATACGTGCATTACCGGCAGGAGGTCTTGCGCTTCCTGTACGAGAAACAGCGCAAGCTGGAGCACATCTCGCCACGTCGTTCGGGAAAGCCGGAAGCCTCCGAGGGTGAGCAACCGAAGGCCCGGGCCGCCAGGGCGTGATACGTTTCGGTTACTTCAGCACATCCGCCATGGACACCAGGGCCCGGGCTACCTCGGGCAACTTCCGGCCCTGGTCCATGGCCAGTTTCCTTAATACCCGGTGAGCTTCGTCGTTGCTGATCCTGCGATGCTCCATCAGCAGTAGCACGGCTTTTTCCTGGGTTTTGCGGTCTTCCAGAGCCTCCCTGGCACTCTGCAGTTCATCGGTCATCTGTTGCAGGCGCCGGGTCTGCTCCTGGACCAGATCGAAGATGGAGCGGCCAAACTGCTGACCAATACCATCGCTGGCCCAGGACTCACCGGCCTGTTGTTCGTTTCCGGAATCGCACAGCACCAACATGGGTTGAGAAGCCGGTTCCTGGGCATCCAGGGAAGTAATCAGGGTTTCCTGGTGGGCCAGCGAGTTTCTGGCATCGGCAAAACGCTCGGTGCAACGGGCGTGAAAACAGCCCTCCACGGAATCCTCTATCTTTTTGAGCTCATCCATCCGCTCAGACATGAGCCTGAACCATTCATCGGCCAGGGCCGGATCCAGGTCTTTATAACGACCGATGGCAGTGCCCCGCTGGCGAAGTTTTTCAATTTCGGACTCACGGGGGTTTTCGCGCAGTTTTTCCCACAGGTCCAGGGAACCCTCATCGGCAAAGCTGTTAAACACCTCGAAACAGCGTTCCTGCGCCTCAATCAGGTGCGCCATGCGCTCTGACAGTGCACGATCAAACCGGCCACTGGAAAACCCCGCCGAACCGACAGCCCGCTCCTGTCCACAGAATTCTTTGCCGTTCATCAGGTGCACCATGGCCACCAGAAGCCCCGCTATGGTGGGGTCAACCGCGGTATCTGCGGCCTCAAACACCACCGCAATCAGGTTGTGGATCAGGGTACTGTAATCCTCGGTGGCAGAGGCCGCGGTTACTTTCCGGGCCACCACACACCGTCGCAGTTCGGGCAAGCCCTCAAGGCCGTGAAGGGCGCTCGCAAGCTGGTTAAGCAGGCGGCTACTGACAGGATGCGCCGTCAGTTCCTGGTGAATCTCGGCAAGGGCCTGCTCAAACTCCGCACGGAGCCGATCCGACGTCGCAACCAGGTGTTTTCGCTCCTGGGCAAACTTTTCGCCGGAAGAACCAAGAAACACGTTGGACGCACCCCGCTCGCACTGCAGTGCATGTACCAGATTGCTGATGCACTGGACCAGTTTGCCCATCTGCAAGAAGTACTGGAGGTTCATCAACTCGCAGCTTTTCGAGGCAATCAGGTAGTCGCCCGCGGATGGCGATTTATAGGCGGCGGCACGTTTGGTGTTCATAACAGACTCCGGAGGCAGACAGCCTCAAATGCGACAATCACGGTCAGATCAGTCACTCGCGTAACCAACCTCTTGCCAGTGCGCAGCAATTACCGCGCCACCGCATCTGGCCCAAAACCGTGCAATCCGCCCCGTCGCGGGGCAGTTTTCAAGTGTTCGTACTGGTGATAGCAGCCTTATAAAATTTTAACCATCTGATTTTTAAAGGTTCGCAGAACTGGCACGAAGATCGCTTTGCAATTGGTAAGGACGAACGTCCCGGCCAAGGATCAGGCCGGACCATCAGATCATTGTTGTTGGCATTGGCGCCGGACCATCGATTTCCCCTCGGGAATAGATGCTCCGGCTTTTTTTGTTTGGTCGAAAAGTACGGGTTCGAGCGAAATGACAGGAAACACTGAATCGACACTGGTGATCTGCGGGCACGGCATGGTTTCGCAACGCCTGCTGGAAGCTCTCTGCCGTGGGCGAGTCAGACCGTTTACCCGCATCATCGTGTTCAACGGCGAAGCATCCGCTGCCTACAACCGGATACAACTCTCGCTGCTGCTCGCCGGTGAAACAAACGAAGCTTCTCTGGCCTTGCAGCAGGACGAGTGGTTTCGGAACAGCGGTATTGAAGTCTGCAACGGAGAACCGGTAGTCACCATCAATCGGGAAGATCAGACGGTGACCACCGGATCCGGTCGGGTACAGCCCTACACCCATCTGGTGCTGGCCACCGGATCGAGGCCCGCAAAACCGGGGCTACCGGGCGCAGACCTTCCGGGTGTCATGACCTTCCGGGACCTGGAAGACACCAGGACCCTGATTGAGTCTGCTGGCCGCCATCGGCGGGCGGTGGTCGTCGGCGGAGGCTTTCTTGGCCTGGAAGCCGCTGAAGGTCTCCGCCAGCGTGGTATGGCCGTCACCCTGCTGCACCGCAGCGGCCATCTTCTGAACCGTCAGTTGGACAGCATCGGGGGTCAGCTCCTGCAACAGCACATGGAAGAGCGGGGCGTAAATATTCGCACCGGAACGGCTCCCAAAGCCCTGCTCGGGCGTTCCATGGTCCGGGCCGTCCAGCTGGATGACGAAACTCTCGTCAGCACGGATCTGGTGCTGTTCGCCACCGGTATCACGCCTGCTACCGAGCTTGCCCGGACTGCCGGCCTGGAATGCGATCGCGGCATTCTCGTGGACGGGCAGCTACGCACCAGCGACCCGGCAATCTCTGCACTGGGTGAGTGTTGTCAGTCGGGAAACACCACCTTCGGACTGGTGGAGCCCGGGTACCAGCAGGCCGAGGTGCTTGCAGGCGTGCTCAGCGGAAACACTCCAGACGCCGAGTATCGGCCAGTGGATACTCCGACCCGCCTGAAGATCAGCGGCGTTCCGATTTTCTCCTGCGGACAGATCAGCCCCGACGGGGACACCGAATCCGTGGTCTGGCAGGACCACGAACAGAACCACTATTGCCGGCTGCTGATCCGCAATCAGCGCCTGACCGGCGCCGTACTGCTGGGCGACACCCGGGACGGCCCCTGGTACAGCCAGCGCATTCAGCAGCAGGACGATATTTCCCGCTACCGGAACTTCATTGCATTCGGCAAGAACTACTGCGAGGCGGCGGCATGAGCCGCTCCGGAAAGAGGACAGACCCATGAGCAAGAAAACCCTGATAGTCGTCGGCAACGGCATGGTCGGCCATCACTTCCTGGAACAATTCTGCGCCAGCCCGGCCGCTGCCGATTTCGAGATCATCGTGTTCGGCGAGGAAAAACAGCTGGCCTATGACCGGGTTCACCTGTCCGAGTATTTCGGCGGCTCCAGCCATGCCGATCTCGCCATGGGCACGCTGGAGTGGTACACCGAGCAGGGGATTCAACTGCACCTGAACGAACAGGTAACCGGCATCAACCGGGAACATCGCACCCTGGAAACGCCCCGTGGCAGCTACCGGTACGACGAACTGGTGCTGGCCACCGGCTCCTATCCGTTTGTGCCTCCCATCAAGGGCAATGATCGCCCGCACTGCCTGGTTTACCGGACCCTGGATGATCTGGATGCCATTCGTGCCAGCTCAGAAGGTGCCCGCACAGGCGTGGTGGTAGGCGGTGGCCTGCTGGGCCTTGAAGCTGCCAATGCGCTCAAGAGCCTGGGATTGGAAGCCCACGTTGTGGAATTTGCGCCCCGGCTGATGCCGGTTCAGCTTGATACCGATGGCGGCGCCCTGCTGCGCCACAAGATTGAGGAGCTTGGCGTTCAGGTGCACACCGAGAAGGCCACCACAGCGATCACCGAGGGCGAGGATGCCCGTCTGCGCATGAATTTCAGCGACGAATCCTTCCTCGAGACAGACCTGATCGTCTTCTCCGCAGGCATTCGGCCCCAGGACGCCCTGGCCCGGGCCAGCGGCCTGGAGATCGGCGAGCGCGGCGG
>NZ_DDOI01000117.1:78320-79215 GCF_002341575.1 Marinobacter sp. UBA2498
TCGGCCTGGTGGCCCCCGGCTATACCATGGCCCGCACATTGTCTTCCGCCCTGAACGGCGATCGAGACACTGCTTTCACCGGTGCCGACATGAGCACCAAGCTCAAATTGCTGGGTGTAGACGTGGGTTCCATCGGCGACGCCCATGCCCAGACCCCGGGCGCTCGCAACATCCGCTTTAACGATGAACAGGCCGGCCACTATCGGCGCATGGTGATCAGCGAGGATGGCAAGACCCTGCTGGGCGCCATTCTGGTGGGTGACAACAGCCACTACGACACCCTGCTGCAATACGCCCTCAATGGCATCACCCTGCCGGAGAATCCGGAAACCCTGATCCTGCCGGAGAGCCAGGGCGGCGCGCCGGCCCTGGGCCCGGATGCCCTTCCGGAAACCGCCTCGATCTGCTCCTGCCACAACGTGACCAAGGGCGATATTTGCGGCGCCATTGATGCCGGTTGCTCGGACCTTGGCAGCGTCAAGGCCGAAACCAAGGCCAGCACGGGCTGCGGCGGCTGCACCGCCCTGCTCAAGAACGTGGTGGACAGTGAGCTGGAAAAACGCGGCGTGGAGGTCAGCAAGGATCTGTGCGAGCACTTCCCGTACAGTCGCCAGGAGTTGTTCCACCTGGTGAAGGTGAACGGCATCCGCACCTTCCGCACCCTGATCAGTCAGCACGGCAAGGGCCACGGCTGCGACATCTGCAAACCGGCCGTGGCCTCGATTCTGGCCACCTGCTGGAACGAGCACATCCTGGCCACCGACCACGTGCCGCTTCAGGACACCAACGACACCTTCATGGCCAACATGCAGAAGAACGGCACTTACTCGATTGTGCCGCGCATTCCCGGCGGCGAGATCACCCCGGACAAGTTGATTGTGCTGGGTGAGGTGGC
>NZ_DDOI01000117.1:79272-79506 GCF_002341575.1 Marinobacter sp. UBA2498
TGATTGTGCTGGGTGAGGTGGCGAAGCAATACGATCTGTACACCAAGATCACCGGTGGCCAGCGCGTGGACCTGTTCGGTGCCACCCTGAGCCAGTTGCCAGAGATCTGGGAAAAACTGATTGCCGCCGGGTTCGAGACCGGCCATGCCTATGGCAAGTCACTGCGTACCGTGAAGTCCTGCGTTGGCAATACCTGGTGTCGCTACGGCGTTCAGGACAGCGTGGGCATGGCGA
>NZ_DDOI01000117.1:79707-79879 GCF_002341575.1 Marinobacter sp. UBA2498
AGAACGGCTGGAACCTGTATGTCTGCGGCAACGGTGGCATGCGGCCCCGCCACGCCGATCTGTTTGCCACGGATCTGTCTGACGAGGAGCTGATCCGGACCATTGACCGGGTGGTGATGTTCTATGTGCGCACGGCCGACCGGCTGCAGCGCACCAGTGTCTGGATGGAAAA
>NZ_DDOI01000125.1:0-3248 GCF_002341575.1 Marinobacter sp. UBA2498
GGCTGTAGCTGGTGTCTACCCGTTCCGCTTTGGTGATGGTTTCCAGGTTATAGGTGCGGCCGTTTCGGTAGCTGAAAAAGACCGCGATCAGCAAACCACAGAGCATGCCCAACGCTGGCAGGGCCATGGCTTTCATGACGCTCAGGCCGGAGGCATCGACGCCGTTGGCGTTGATCTTGGCGATCAGGATCTCGTTCAGGTAAATGCCGCCAAAGCCGACGGGCAGGAACATGTAGGGTGTAATCAGGCCGAAGGTCAGCACGCAGGCTACCAGGCGCCGGTCCATGTTCAGTTTTGCCATTACGTACAGCAGCGGCGGTACTACCAAAGGTATGAAGGCAATGTGGATCGGCAGGATGTTCTGGGATGAGATGGCAATGGCCAGCAGCAGGCCGATGATCAGGAAGCGGATGCCGTTGACGGCGGCGCCTTCCTCCTGGCGACCGACCAGGGCCAGGGCCTTGTCGGCCAGTGCGTGGGCCAGGCCGGATTTGCCGATGGCAACGGCGAACGCACCGAGGGTGGCATAGGACAGTGCCACGGTGGCACCGCCGCCCAGGCCGTTATTGAAGGCTTCGATGGTGGCTTCCAGGGACATTCCTGCAATCAGGCCGCCGGATACGGCACCGATAATCAGGGCAACAACAACGTGGATGCGGCACAAACTCAGCACGAGCATAATCGCGACCGCGGCAACGACGGCATTCATGGCAAAACTCCGGGTAGGAATTAATAGTTGTTCCGGCCCCTTTTGGGGGCCGGCATCATGAAAAGCGCGGTAATGTGCAGGAAATGATCGCGGTAGTCAAAGCGGTTGTGTAACGGTCAGACTTCGTCAAGGCGGGCAAAGCGGGGGACCTGTTCGCCGGCCATTTCCACGGTTTCCCGGAACATGGTCAGCGGGCGTACCCAGAGGCTGTAATCACCGTACAGGCAGCGATAAACCACCATCTGTTCTTCAGTTTCACTGTGCCGGGCGATCCCGAGTACTTCGTAATCCTTGCCCTTATAGTGCCGGTAACGGCCAGGGCGTATGTCGTTCTTGCGTTCGGTCATTCTCGGCCTCGATGGTTTCAGGCTATGCTGGCCTTGCAGTTATAGAGGACGCAGCACGCGCAACCGTCTAAAATGGAAGCAACTGCAAGGATGCAAAAAGACTCAGTCAGGGCCTGAAAGTGTAGAACACCAGGAAGGGCCCGGAAACCGGAAACCGCTATGATGCGGCAGTTATCCTGCATCCTTCTGATTTTTCTGTCGCTGGCATGCCTGGCCAGCGCGCCTGTTCAGGCCGCTCCCGTCGCCTTTGACTGGCTGGAAGCGCCCGCCGATGAGCTGGCACTCGAAGACGTTCGCGCCCTGCCCCCGGGCGCCTGGCAGAGGTTTGGCTCAAATGAGGTTTTTAATCGCGGGTTCAGCGATGGCAGTTTCTGGCTGAGAGTCGAGATTCCGCCAGAGCCGGTGAACCGGGTTCTGGAAATCGGCTATCCGTTGCTGGACGAGGTGTCCGTGCACTGGGTGGTTGATGGCGAGCTGATCCAGACCCACCATACGGGCGATACCCTCCCGTTCAGCAGTCGCCCGATTTATCACCGCAATTTTGTCTTCCTGGTACCGTCGAATACCGATACGGCGACCGCCTTTGTGCGCGTGCAAACGCTCGGGTCGGTACAGATTCCCGTGGCAGTCACGCCTTCGGCCGAATTCCTGGCCAATGAGCAGCTGTCTTACGGCTGGCAGACGATGTTTCTGGGTATCATCGCTGCGATGGCGCTCTACAATCTGTTTCTGTTTGTCATCGTGCGCCATTCCACCTACTTCTGGTACGTGCTGACTGTTGTGTTTACCGGGCTGGTTCAGCTCAACTTCAATGGTGTGCTCTTCCAGTGGCTGTGGCCGAATGCCCCGGGTATCAACCGGTATTTCACCATTCCGGTTATCTGTTTCGCTCTGTTCTCCGCCATTATCTTCGCCATCCGTTTTCTCAATATCCGGTCCTACAGCCTCAGAAGTTACCGCTTCCTGCAGTGGATTCTGGCCGCCATTTCTNNCTGCCAGCTTCGTCTTTACTCTTTTTGGCAGTTACCAGACGGGGATTGTCCTGGTCAGCGCGATTGCGGCAGTGGTCACTCCCGCGGTCTGGTTCATCGGTTTCCTGGTCTGGCGGAAAGGTCAGGTATTGGGCGGTTTCTACGTTCTGGCCTGGACGCCATTGCTGATCGGCCATCTGATTCTCGCGGTCAGCAAGCTTGGCATCATGCCCCGCAGTTTCCTGACCGAGTTCATGCCTCAGATCGGCGTGGCCCTGGAGGTGGTTCTGCTTTCCTTTGCGCTTGCCTACCGGATCAACCTGGAACGTCGCAAGCGCCATGAGGCCCAGGAGCAGGCGCTGGCGATCCAGCAGCAGGCCAACCTGACCCTGGAGATGCGGGTTCAGGCGCGCACCGACGAACTGGAACGGGCCAATGAGCAGCTCAAGGCGATCAGCCTCACCGACGGTCTGACCCATGTGGCCAACCGGCGTCGGTTCGATGAAAAACTCAACGATGAGTGGCGACGGGCCCAGAGACACGGTCACCCGTTGAGCCTGTTGATGCTGGATATTGATCACTTCAAGCGGGTAAACGACGAGCTGGGACACCTGGTTGGCGACGATTGCCTGACCGCGGTGGCCGCCTTGTGCGTCGCAGAAGTGCAGCGTTCCGGGGATCTGTTGGCCCGCTATGGCGGCGAGGAATTCAGCATCCTGCTACCAGCCACGCCTGAGGAGGGAGCGGTTCGGGTGGCCGAGCGAGTGCGTCAGGCGGTGGCCCGTTCCCCGGTGCATTCCGGGGAACGGGTGGCACCGGTCAGTCTTACCATCAGTGTGGGCGTGGCGTGCCTGGTGCCAGGGCCAGATATGGAGCCCCAGGAGCTCATCCGTCAGGCCGATGAGGCGCTATACGCGGCCAAGGAGTCTGGCCGTAACCGGGTTATGGTGGCGCGGGATTTCAGGGCGGCGAGCGCACCTGGTGCCTGAGGTCTCCCGGATCTTCAGTTCTTCAGTTTGTACCGCCCTGGTCCGAGGAATATCACTGCAACTGCTGTAAAGAGGAAGAAGCCCTGCAGCTCCAGCGCCCAGCCGCCGCTGCGCCCAAGGCTCAGGAGTTCGTTGCCGTGAACCAGGATGATGGCAAACAGCATGTTGAAAATAATCAGCAGCGCACCGATCCGGGTCTGATACCCAAGGATGACCATCAGCGGCGCGATGA
>NZ_DDOI01000125.1:3363-3615 GCF_002341575.1 Marinobacter sp. UBA2498
TCAGCGGCGCGATGATCTCACCCACGTACACCCCGTAGGCGAGGAAGGTTGGCAGGCCGTGGCTGGCCAGCTCCCCTTCAATGAAGCCGATGCCGTTGAGCAGCTTGGCAATGCCATGGAACAGCATCAGGCCGCCCAGGGTCAGGCGGATAATCAGTTTTCCCAGATCAGCGTTTTCGAGCAAGGTGCGGGTCTCCATTTTACAGGTTGCGAATGTCAGGGTACAGCGGCAGAAGCTGTTTGATCAGCCGG
>NZ_DDOI01000102.1:0-141 GCF_002341575.1 Marinobacter sp. UBA2498
GTGGTGCCGACGTTCCTGCACTACAATTTGCCGCTGCTTGGCTTTGGGTGGTTGGCGGCTATGGTTCTCTGAGCTTGGAGTTTGCCGTCCCTTGTAGCCTTCGTGTTGAGGGGAATTGCGAGGGGGCCGTACTACTTTTCC
>NZ_DDOI01000102.1:462-2833 GCF_002341575.1 Marinobacter sp. UBA2498
GGGAAAAGATGTCTGAGCGAAGCGAGTTGCTTTTCCCCAGAAGAAAAGCATTCCCATGGCCTCTCCGCCCGCAAACCTGCAGGCTAGGAAGAACAGCTTACTCGTCGTCGGCAGAAGACTTGAAGAACACGACCTGCTTGACGGTGTGATCGTCCTCGTTCTTGCGCTTGTTCACCCGGGTCTCGAGCTCGGGGTTGGACGGTTGTTCGGCGTCAGACACCGCATCGGTGAAGCCGCAGGCCACGCACTCGCGTACCTGGTCATCGTCGTCGGTGGTGAACATCATGATCTTGTCCATCTCCGCGCAGCGAGGACAGACGGCGCCGGCGATAAAACGTTTTGGACTCGCCATATAAATACTCCCGTTTGGAACAACCGGCAGCCTTTACGACTGCCGGCTCAAATTGGGTCAGGCCGCTTCGTCCGTGATCCCTGTTTGCTTCAAGAGCGCATCCACCTGCGGTTCACGACCTCGGAAAGCCTTGAAGAGCTCCATCGGCTCCTGTGAGCCGCCTTTCTCCAGAATATTGTGAAGGAAGGCCTTGCCGGTTTCCGGGTCGAAGATACCTTTTTCCTCGAACAGGGAGAAGGCATCGGCCGCCAGCACTTCCGCCCACTTGTAGCTGTAGTAACCGGCCGCGTAGCCGCCGGCGAAGATGTGCCCGAAACCGTTCTGGAAGCGGTTGAAGGCCGGCGGCTTGATCACCGACACCTGCTCGCGCACTTCATCCAGCACCTGCTGGATATTCAGGCCTTCGCGGTACTCCGCGTGCAGGCGCATGTCGAACAGCGAGAATTCCAGTTGGCGCATCATGCCCATGGCGCTCTGGAAGTTCTTGGCGGCGAGCATCTTGTCCAGGGTTTCCCGGGGCAGCGGTTCGCCGGTTTCGTAGTGGCCGGAAATCAGTGCCAGGCCCTCTTCGGTCCAGCACCAGTTTTCCAGGAACTGGCTGGGCAGCTCGACGGCGTCCCAGGCGACACCGTTGATGCCGGACACATCCAGCACGTCCACCTGGGTCAGCATGTGATGCAGGCCGTGGCCGAATTCGTGGAACAGGGTGGTCACTTCGTCGTGGGTCAGCAGCGACGGCTTGCCATTCACCGGCGGGGTGAAGTTGCAGGTCAGGAAAGCCACCGGCAACTGGAGCTGGCCACGCAGGTTGCGCCAGCGCACCCGGCAATCGGCCATCCAGGCACCGCCACGTTTGCCCTGGCGGGCATAGAGGTCGAGATAGAACCAGGCCAGGGGCTCACCGTTGCGACTGATACAGTAGGCCGTCGCATCCTCGTGCCAGGTTTCCACTTCCGGCTTCGCTTCAATCTGGACATCGAACAGCTTCTCTGCGACACGGAATAGTCCGGGCACCACCTTGTTCACCGGGAACCAGGGACGCAGGGTTTCCGGAGAGATGTCGTAGCGCTTCTGGCGAAGTTTTTCGCTGTAATAGCCGATATCCCAGGCCTGCAGCTCCTCGGCGCCGTACTCGTCTTTCGCGAACGCCTTGAGCTCGGCAAATTCTTTCTCGGCCTGTGGCTTGGACTTGGCCGCCAGTTGGTTCAGGAAGTCCAGGACCTCCTCGCTGC
The DNA here is from genome assembly GCF_002341575.1 of Marinobacter sp. UBA2498. Taxonomy (NCBI): domain Bacteria; kingdom Pseudomonadati; phylum Pseudomonadota; class Gammaproteobacteria; order Pseudomonadales; family Marinobacteraceae; genus Marinobacter; species Marinobacter sp. UBA2498. The sequence continues at coordinate 2,047 of NZ_DDOI01000102.1, forward strand.
TGCGGGCCATCTTGGTGGCCAGGGAGCGCTCGGCGTAGTTGTCAAAGCCCAGCAGCTTGGCCTGGGCGTGGCGGCGCTTGAGGATTTCCGCCATCACCGGGGTGTTGTCCCACTGGCCGGCATCCGGGCCCTGGTCGGAGGCGCGGGTCACAAAGGCCTCATAGACTTCCCGGCGCAGATCCCGGTTGTCGCAGTAGGTCATGACCGGGAAGAAGCTGGGGAAATCCAGGGTGATGACATAGCCGTCCCGTTCCTTCTGGCGGGCGGCCTGTTTGGCGCTTTCAATAGCGGTCTCGGGGACGCCGGCGAGCTCATCGACGTCGGTGATATGTTTGAACCAGTGCTGGGTAGCATCCAGCACGTTATCACTGAACTTGTTGGACAGCTCGGACAGCTCCCGGGACAACTCGGCATACTGCTTTTTCTTGTCTTCCGGCAGGTCGACACCACCCAGATGGAAATCCCGGAGGGTGTTTTCCACAGACTTGCGCTGGGCTTCGCTCAGGTTCTTGAAGTCTTCTCGCTCGGCCAGCTTCTTGTAGGCGTTGCAGAGTGCCGCATTCTGGCTCACCTCGGTGCTGTACTCGGTGAGCTTCTCCAGGCAGTTTTTGTAAACCTTGCGCAGCTCGTCGTTGTTCATCACGCCGTTCAGGTGCGAAATCACTGACCAGGCATTGCTCAGCTTGTCATCCAGCGCCTGCATCGGCTGGGCCAGGGTTTCCCAGGTGGGATCGTCCTGGTCTGCGATTTGGCTGATTTTCATCCGGTTTTCACTGAGAATCTGGTC
>NZ_DDOI01000102.1:2880-11971 GCF_002341575.1 Marinobacter sp. UBA2498
TCAGTCAGTAACGGGTTATTCATAGGTCCCCTTCTCAGTTCGTCGAATCTTGGGTAGTTTGGTTTCTTAATTCTATGGGGCTGGCACCTGTGGGAGAGGTCCTTCCAAAACACGCTCCTGGCGGCACCCCTCCGGGGTCCGGCCTGCAATCTTAGATTGCAGTCGTTCGGCTGAAGCATGAAGCCTTGCTTCATAAACGCTCAGCCTCACCCATGTGACGCTTGACTGTCGCCATCCATGGCGACAGACAGTTTTGGAAGGACCTCTCCCACAGGCGCCCCGGGCCTCCGGGTATACGCGTTCAATTTCACTTTAACAGGTACTATGTAATGACGAATATACGTTCACACAAGGGTATCACGCCACATTTTGGGGAACGGGCATGGGTCGATCCAAGTGCCGTGGTGATTGGCGATGTGGAAACCGGCGATGATGTTTCCATCTGGCCGATGACCGTGGTTCGTGGCGATATGCACAAAATCCGCATAGGGCACAGGTGCAGCATCCAGGATGGGTCGGTCCTGCACATCACCCATGCCAGTGACTACAACCCCGGCGGTTATCCGCTCACCATCGGCGACGATGTGACGGTGGGCCACAAGGCACTGCTGCATGGTTGCTCCATTGGCAGCCGGGTTCTGGTCGGCATGGGCTGCATCATCATGGATGGCGCCGTGGTGGAGGACGAGGTGATTGTTGCCGCGGGCTGCCTGGTTCCGCCCGGCAAGACCCTGGAATCCGGGCACCTCTACGTCGGGTCGCCCTGCAAGAAAGCCCGGGCGCTTACGGAAAAGGAGCGGGGCTTTTTCAAATACACCGCCGCCAACTATGTCCGCCTGAAGAATGAGTATCTTAACGATCAGTAAGCCAGTGGTCTGAAGTCACCGCCGTGGCCGTATCTTTCGGGGTAACCTTACATCCCGGAGACCACTGTGGACACACCAGACCAACCGTTTGATCGAGCACTGCTCTACCTGCGCGCGGCAGGCCACGATACCGGTCCTGAAACCCGGGCGCGGTTGCACAGCCTGCTGCAGGTACACGCCGCTGACAACCCGGCCTTGAGCAACGGGCAGTTGCTGGCGCGGATGCCGGATTGGTTTACCCTGCCCGGGCCATGCCAGGGGCGCCCTCTGCCACCCATTACCCGGGCCAGTATCGGTTACCCTCGTGAATAGCGCCGCGTGCTGGCGCCCGGTCGCGTTCCGGCGACGCCTTCTGCTTATTTTCCTGGTGGCCGCTCAAACCCTGGCCGGCGTCTATTTGTTTGCCCAGACAGTGCCGGAGCAGGCGAATGGCGGAACGACTGCCACGTTGCTGGCCGTCTTCGGGCTCCTCTTTGCGTGGATCGGCGTGGGCTTCTGGACCGCCGTTTTTGGCTTTGTTGCGCTCCGCTTTGGCGGCGACCCCTGGAGCCTGTCCAGCCGCGTTGGGCAGCCTGAGTCCGAAGAAGCAACGCTCGCACCTACCGCCGTCGTGATGCCCGTTTGCAATGAACCGGTGCAGCGCACCCTCGGCGGTCTGAAAGCAATCATCCGCGATCTCGAACGAACGGGACAGCAGGAATCCGTTGATTTCTATGTGCTCTCGGACAGCCGGGACCCGGAAATCTGGCTCGAGGAACAGGCGACCTGCGAACAAATACGCCGGGACCTCGGCCCTGGCCAGCAATTGTTCTACCGGCGGCGCAACATCAACCTGAACTACAAGAGCGGCAATATCGCGGATTTCCTGCGTCGATGGGGTCGCCGCTACCGCTATATGGTGGTTCTGGATGCCGACAGCCTGCTCAGTGCCAACTGCATTACCCGGCTGATACAGCTCATGGAAGCCCGGCCCGAGGCGGGGATTATCCAGACCACACCCCGCCTGGCCCGGGCAGAAACCCGCTTTGGCCGGCTGCAGCAGTTCGCCAACCGCTGTTATGGCAGGCTCTACAGTGCCGGACTGGCGGCCATCCAGCTGGGTGAGGCCACCTACTGGGGCCACAACGCGATTATCCGGGTGGCGCCGTTCATGGCCCACTGTGGTCTGCGCAAGCTTCGGGGACCCGGTCTATTCCGGGGGCCGGTACTCAGCCATGATTTTATCGAAGCGGCACTGATGGGACGGGCCGGCTACGAGGTCTGGCTGGAACCTGCCATCGCCGGCAGTTTTGAGGAATCACCGCCGACCCTCGAGGATGACCTGATCCGGGACCGGCGCTGGTGCCGTGGCAACCTCCAGCATCTTTGGTTACTGGCAACCCTGGGGAAGATCCGGCTCGCCCATCGGATGGCCCTGGTAACCGGAATTTTCTCGTACCTGGCCTCTCCGCTCTGGCTGGTTTTCCTGGGCTTGTCAGGCTATGTGGCGCTGGCCGATTCGACGCCGGCTTTGCCGGGCGTGATGGCTACCACGGACACAGGCTCTGGTCCGGGCTTTCTGCTGGTCCTGGTGACTTCGGTGCTGCTGTTCGGCCCCCGGCTGCTTGCAATAGCGGACCACTCGTTGGCAAAGCGCACTACCCGGTTTGGCGGGCTGCTCAGGCTCTCGGGGAACACGCTGATGGAGACGCTCGCAGCACTGGCGCTGGCCCCCATCCGGATGTTGATTCACACCTTCCATGTTGGGGGCGCGCTGTCGAATCTCAGAGTTGGCTGGCAGGGACAGAACCGGTCCGGCGCTGCCAAGCCGGGGCTCAGCCTTCGGCACTTTGCCCTCCTGCTGGCTTCCGCCGTTGCGGCGCTCAGCCTGATCCAATGGCACGCGCCGTCGCTGACACCCTGGGCCCTGCCCGTATTGGCACCGGTATTGTTTTCACCGGCTCTGGCCTGGTGGCTGAGCCGAAAACCGGGCGAAGGGCAATGGTTGGCGGTGCCCGAAGATTACCGGACAACGAGGGTGATTGATCTTGCNNCCGGTCCCGCACCTATGGGTCATCGGACACCGGGCGGCCTGGACTGGTTCGAACAGATGGTTCTGTCTCCCGTTTCCGCCCGGGACCACAGGCGAAGTGCCTCGCCATTAAGGGGCAAGAAAGCGCGGGCCCTGGCGTCTCTGGTGGATCGCTGCGCCACGGAAGGAAAGCAGGGCCTGACTCACCGGGAGCTCAGCCTGATCTGCAACCACCCAGAGGCGTTAGCCGCCCTGCATTGGCGCGTCTGGCATGCCTCCCATGAATCACCCTGGCGGGAAACACTGACTCGTATGGCACAATCGGTTGAGGGAGACTCGCCGATACCGGTGCCCCTGCCCCGTCGGCAGGAACAGATCGCCTGGGTTGAGGTCGCTTCGTGATACTGGTCTGGCTTTTTCTGCTGAACGGGCTGTTCCTGTTTCCATCTCTGGCATTGCCGGGTAACACCCCCTGGCTTTCTCTGGAGGCCCTGATCCTATGGGCCATCATTTGCGGGCTCAGGGATCCCGAGCGGAGATACCGCGTCGCTCGTTCGCTGGCCGTCGCCTACGCGTTTCTGTTCCTGCTTGTTCTGGCAGATGCCCTGGTTCGGGAGAGTCTCGGCCGCGGCCTGAACCTGTATCTTGAAGTTGGCCTGTTGGATGCGGCCTGGAATCTGCTCAACACAAACCTGGGGGCGGCTCTGGCGATTGCAGCCCTCACCGCTCTGCTGGGTTTGCTCGCAGGCGTGGGCTGGCTGTTTCGCCATGGCCTGGAACGGCTGGCGCACCACTCGCCGGCACACTTGGGCAAACCGCTCTGGTTTGTGGCCGGCCTGTTTCTGGCCGGGGCCATCACGCCCTGGATTGGCAGCCCGGCGCTGGCCTTCGTTGCCAATCAGGCCTCCCTGATCACCCACACTCACCAGACAACCCGCAACTTTGCCAACGAATTGAGTGCGCTGCCAGGGCGGGAAGGCCGGGCAACGCCCCTGCCAAGGCTGGCACATACCGATGTCATTCTGGGTTTTATCGAATCCTACGGGGTGTCGACGGTCACGGACGAGCGCTACCGGTCACTCGTCAATCCGGGCCTTGAGGCGCTGGGCCGGTCCCTTGATGCGGCCGGGCTGTCGGTGGTGACTGGCCGGCTGCAATCACCCATCCAGGGTGGCCAGTCCTGGCTTGGTCATCTATCCGTGTTGAGTGGCCAGTGGATCCACAACCAGCTTGCCTACGAAACCCTCCTCAGCTCCGGCTACGCCACTCTAATCGATGACTTCCGCAGTACAGGGCACAGCACTGTCGCCGTGATGCCGGCAATCACCCAGGCTTGGCCCGAGGGCCGGCTGTTCCGCTACGACCGGATTTACGATCACGATGATCTGGGTTACCAGGGGCCGCCATTCAACTGGGTCACCATGCCCGACCAGTACACCTGGCACCGGTTTCAGGACATTCGCGATGCGAATGAGGGGCCGCTCTTTGCCGAGCTGGCGCTGATCAGCAGCCACGCCCCCTGGGTGCCGATCCTGCCGGTGCTCGATGACTGGCAAAGCATCGGCAACGGTGAAGTGTTCCGGCGCTGGGAGGGTGCTGGCGAGGCGCCGGTTTCGCTGTGGCGCGATCCGGACCGGGTCCGGGAACATTACGGTCAGGCGATTGCCTATGCTCTGGAAGTTGCCGGAGGCTTCGCCGCCCACTACCTGCGCCAGGACGCCCTGATGATCATTCTGGGTGACCATCAGCCGGCGCCATTGATCACCGGCGAGGATGCCAGCCGGGATGTGCTCGTTCATGTCATCAGTGCCAACCCATCGCTGGTGGAACCTTTCCTGTCCGGCGAGCTCCCGGGATTCCAACCCGGTATCCGGCCCGATCCGGAGACGGCAGGCGCCACCATGAGCCGATTCCGTCCGTTTTTACACCGGCATTTCGGGGAACTCTGAAGCCAATTTGACCCTGATCAAAATTCGACCAACCCCACCCTTGAAAACATTTTTGCTGCACCTACATTCGGAATTAGCAGAGGTTCACGGATAGCCATCCGGCAGGCGCTACCGGCATGGAGCAGTTCCGCGATCGAAGCTGATGCTCAACTATTCAGATTCGTTTCGTTTGAAAAGGAGGGATGCTTTATGAGCAATCTTACCCGCTGGAATCCGGTCAATGAGTTCGAAGACCTGATGAACCGCTACAACCGCATGTTTGGCCTGGCCCGCTCAGGCGGCGAGCGCGAAGGTAAAGACGTATTCAGCCGCAGCGACTGGGCGCCGGCCGTAGACATCAAAGAAACTCCTGAGGCCTTCACCATCGAGGCAGAGTTGCCGGGTATGTCCAAGGAAGATGTAAAGGTAACGGTACACGAGGGCGTTCTGAGTATTCAGGGAGAACGCAAGAGTGAAGATGAATCCAAGGACAAGAAGCATCACCGGATCGAACGATTCTACGGGAGCTTCCTTCGCCGCTTCACGCTGCCGGACAACGTTGACGAAAACAGCGTGAAGGCGAACTTCAAGGACGGAATGCTCACACTGACGCTTCAGAAAGCCGAGCCGAAAGAGCCCAAGGCCATTGAAGTCGACGTGCAGTAAACGCCATTGATCTCAAACCAGATGAAGCGGCCGCGCTGGGCTCAGTTGCCCGCCGCGGCCGTTTTCTTGGCGCCGGCGTTCTCCAGCGCCCGGGCATAATCGACACTGCGGCGATGACGGGAAATCAGGTCAAGAATGGTTTCCCCGTCTGGGCCTGCGGCATTCAGATCCCGACCCTCGGCAACAAAAAAGCCGATAAAGCGCTCGAAATCTTCGGCCCGCATGGCCTGATAGGCTTTCAACAGGGCGTTGAAGTCAGGGTTCTCGGCAGCATCCCAGGGCTGGATAGCCAGAAAACTTCTGACCCGCTCATCACTCCATTCTTCGCCAATCACTTTTGGCTTGTCCGGTCCACTCATGGTTACCCTCTCGCTCCGCTGTGCCAGTCAATAAACGGCGGACAGTATAAAGCCCTGAAAGCACGACAGTTATATGGATTACGAATGAGAAGCTTCACGCCGGATATAAGACTCAGGGCATGATTTCGACCGGCAGGTCGCCGGTCGGGACGTCATCGTTACACTCGGGATTACGAATCGCGATCTCCACCCGGCGGTTAAGGGCCCGGTTCTCTGGCGAATCGTTGGGCGCCAGAGGATTGGTCTCGGCACGACCGGCCGCCACCACGCGGTCGGCGGGTACCTGACGGTTCATCACCAGCTCGTGCACGACGGACACGGCTCGGGCCGCCGAAAGATCCCAGTTCGAACGGTAGCGGTCACTGGAGATGGGCCGGTCATCGGTGTAGCCGGACACCAGGACATCACCGGTACAGGCGGACAGCACATTGACCACCCGTTCGATGATCGGAATCATCTCGGGCTTTATAGCGGCCTCACCGGATCGAAAGGTGGCTTCCTCGGAAAAGCGGATCACCACCTGGTTCTGGTCGTAATTGACACTCAGGGCTTCCGACGCGACTTCCGATTCCAGCTCCCGGATCATCCGGCTGGCCAGATCAATCACGCCGCCGGGGATCTGGGTGGGCGCGACACCCTCGGCGCGCTCATCAATAAATTCGGGCTCCCTGGTCTGGGATTCCGTTGGCTCGGGAAGGGATACCGTCTCGGATTCAATCATCGTCAGGGGGGAACCACCGATATCATCGGCCAGGACATTACTGGAGCCAAAAGCGACCGCCATGGAATTGGCCATGGCCCGGTACTTCTCCACGTCCATCTCGGCAAACGACAGCAGGAGTATGAAAAAGGTCAGCAGCAGGGTGGCCAGATCGGCAAATGTGACGATCCAGGCCGGCGTCTGGTTCTGCAAACGCTTCCTGTTTTTCTTCTGGACCAGCTCCAAACCCTCAGGCCTCCCGCTCCGGCGCCAGGCCGGTGCGCTGCTCCGGGTGAACAAACGACGACAGCAGTTCGGTCATTACCCGGGGATTCTCACCGCGCATGATGTTCTTGATGGACGTGATAATCAGCACCTGGTTCCGGGCCTCGTCCTCGGCTTTCAGCTGCAGCTTGTCGGCCAGGGGCAGGGCAACCAGCTGGGCAATAAACGCACCGTACAAGGTGGTAAGCAGGGCGATGGCCATGGCCGGGCCGATGGAGGACGGATCGTCGAGGGTGTTGAGCATCTGCACCAGGCCTACCAGGGTGCCCAGCATGCCAATGGCCGGAGCCGATTCGCCGATGCCCCGGAACACCCGCTCGGCCACTTCGTACCGTTCGGCGGTCTGCTGGGTTTCCTGGGCCAGCGCCTCCTCCACGAGTTCCGGCGGGTGACCGTCGACACACAGATTAATGGCCTTCTGGAGGAACTCGTTGTCAGTCTGGTGGTTTTCCAGGCCCAGAATGCCCTCTTTACGCACCACCATGGCCAGTGATCCCACTTCCCGGATCAATTCCGCCGGCCGCGCCATACGGTCGGTGAATGCAGCCGACATGGCCAGGCGGAAGGCGCTCATGACTGACGCCATTCGGAATTTGATCAGGGTAACGGCGAAGGTTCCGCCCAGCACAATGGCAAGCCCCGGAAGGTTCAGGAACGTCAGGAAGGAGGCATTGGCGAGCATCGCCATGATGACGATCAGAACACCTGCCACAAGCCCTACAAGGGTAAGAATATCCATCGAAAATCCCTACGGAAGTTGACCCTGAGCATAGCCCAATCCGGGGGCAGCGGCTCAGTCGTTACGCAATTCCTCAATGACGGGGCCGGTGGCAGGGTTCACGCCGCGCCAGATACGGAAGGATTCCGCCGCCTGCTCCACCAGCATACCAAGCCCGTCATGAACGTTCTGTGCACCCTGTTCCAGCGCCCACTGATTGAACGTCGTGGTTTGCAGAGAATACATCATGTCGTAGACCACCGTTTGCTCTCCGACTACCTCCGGTGACAGCGGTGGCAGATCGCCCTGGAGGCTGGCACTGGTACCGTTAATGATCACGTCAAAAGGCTCCCGGGGCTTTTCGAATCCGCAGGCAGAAAGCACGGTCTCGCCCGCCACGGGTTTAAACAGGTTAACCAGCGCGTCAGCCTTGGCAACCGTCCGGTTGGCAATGGTAATGGCGGCAGGATGCTCCGCCAGAATCGGCCCCAGAACACCACGAACCGCGCCACCGGCCCCCAGCACCAGGATGCGTGCCTGCCCAAGGACAACTCCGTGGTTGACAACCAGGTCTCGCACAATACCGCACCCGTCAGTGTTGTCAGCGGTGAGCCGGCCCTCGTCATCGAGATACAGGGTATTGGCGGCCCCGGCATTCTCGGCCCGCTCGGTACGACGGTCCGCCAGCTTCCAGGCGTCCTCCTTGAAGGGCACGGTTACGTTCAGGCCCTTGCCACCCCGTTCAAAGAATTGCCTCACCGTGCCGGCAAAATCATCCAGTGGCGCCTGGATGGCCGTGTACTCAACCGGCTCACCGGTCTCGCTGGCAAACAGGCTGTGGATCCTCGGCGATTTGCTGTGGCTGATGGGGTTGCCAACTACCGCGTAGAGATCGTTAGTCATGTTGGGTCTCCAGCCAGTTCCGCCCGGTCAGGAAATAGTCTGTCAGCCGGGCTTCTTCCGAATCGGGCTCCGCGGTCCGGTTGTAGTCCCAGCGCACCAGCGGCGGCAGCGACATCAGTATGGATTCGGTGCGACCGCCGGATTGCAGGCCAAACAGGGTGCCGCGGTCATAGACCAGGTTGAATTCCACGTAGCGCCCCCGGCGGTAGAGCTGGAAATCCCGCTCACGGTCACCAAACGGATGATCCATTCGGCGCCGGACGATCGGCTCGTAGGCGTCTATGTAGCTATCGCCCACCGCTTTCATCAGGCCGAAATCCTGCTCGAAGTCGCCGGTGTTGTGGTCATCAAAAAACAGACCACCAACACCCCGGGGTTCATCCCGGTGTTTCAGATAAAAGTAATCATCGCACCAGTCCTTGAAGCGCTTGTAGGTGCCCTCTCCGAACGGCTCGCAGGCATCGCGGGCTGTTCGGTGCCAGTGCACACAGTCTTCCTCAAAACCGTAGTAAGGCGTGAGGTCGTAGCCGCCGCCAAACCAATAAACCGGCTCGCTGTTCTGCGGCGTGGCAATAAAAAACCGCACGTTGGCGTGGGAGGTCGGCACATAGGGGTTGTTGGGGTGGATCACCAGGGACACACCCATGGCCTGCCA
>NZ_DDOI01000102.1:12030-32135 GCF_002341575.1 Marinobacter sp. UBA2498
GGCCTGCCAGGGAGCACCGGCCAGATGGGGACGATGAGCGGTGGCCGAAGCTGGCATGGTATCGCCCATGACGAGAGAGAAATTAACACCGCCTTTCTCGAACACCCGGCCTTCGGTGATCACCCGGCTGACACCGCCGCCGCCTTCCGGCCGGTCCCAGGCATCCCGGATGAACGATGCACCGTCATCGACAGCCTCCAGTCGGCTACAGATCGATTCCTGCAATCCCAGCAGGTACTGCTTTACCGCCTGGCTATCGGGTTGCTGTGCCATAAACGCTCCTAACGAAGTTGCTGACCACTGACAATATCAATAATACGACTGGGTTTGCGATTACCACCCAATGCCCCCGGTACGATCCAGTCAAGCTGATCGCCAAAGTAGCCCCTGACCTGCCAGATATGCCGGGCTGGCTGGCGCCCGGCCGGATTGCAGGATGTGGAGACCAGAGGCATGCCCGTGGCCTCGCAGAGCGCACGTACCACAGGATGTTCGCTGACCCGGACGGCAATGGAACTGTGTTGTCCACGGACCCAGCCCGGAATCTGGCGCTCAATGTCTGGCAGCAGACAGGTCACAGGGCCTGGCCAATGGCGCTCCGCTTCGGCCTGCATCGACCGGGTAAGGGGATCGAGCAGAAAGCGGATCTGGTCCACGGACGAAGCCACCAGAATCATCCCTTTTTCGACCGGGCGCTGTTTCAGTTCCAGAATCCGCTCCACCGCCTCCTGATCCCAGGGGTCACATCCCAGGCCCCAGACAGCTTCGGTGGGATAGGCAATAACACCGCCACTGAACACTGTGCGGCGAGCACAGTGCAGTTGCCAGTCAGAAAGGGGATGGGAGTGGGCCATACTGCTCGTGTCAGAATTGATCAGGGTAGATGGTTACACCGGATTCAGGCGATTTTCTGAAAACCTCCCGGCGCCGAACTGACCAGGCCCTGCAACTCCAGAAGCAACAGGGACTGCATGAGTTGATCGGCTGGAAGACCGGTTGCTGAACTCAGTGCATCGGTTGATTGTGGATCATACCCTAAAGCCTCAAACACCGCGATTTCGCGACTGTCCAGGCCGGCCAGGGATCCGTTGTCATGGCGCTTTGGTTCTGGCTCTGAAGCAGGCTTGGGCGTAAGCGGCGGGGACCACCAGGCGCCCAGTTCCTCCAGAATGTCATCCACCGTTTCCACCAGTCGGGCGCCCTGCTTGATCAGATGATGACAGCCGCGGGCAACCGGGCTATGCACCGAGCCGGGAATGGCGAATACTTCCCGCCCCTGTTCCAGCGCCATCCGCGCGGTGATCAGGGAGCCACTGCGCAGACCCGCCTCCACCACCAGCACCCCACGGCTCAGGCCGCTGATAATCCGGTTGCGTTGTGGAAAGTGCGCGGCTCTTGCCGGTGTACCGGGGGGATACTCGGAGATCACCAACCCCTGGGCAATCACCCGCTCACCCAGTCGCCTGTGTTGGTGCGGGTAGATACGATCCAGACCGCATCCAATCACCGCCAGCGTCGGAAACCCGGCATCCAGCGCGCCGGCATGGGCAGCGCCATCGACACCCAGCGCCAGACCACTGGTCACCAGTAGCTCCCGGGCGCTGAGTTCCGCAGCAAACCGACGGGCATGATCCAGACCGGCGGGCGTAGCCTTGCGACTACCGATGATACCGATCTGGTCCCGTGCCAGGAGCTCCGTATCACCTCGGGTGAAGAGCACCAGGGGCGCGTCGTGAATGTGCCGGAGCTGCTCGGGGTAGTGGGTATCTCCCCAGGTCAGAATACCGACGGCATGCTTCTGGCAATCGTGCATTATGGTCCGCACCTCACGAACCGCCGGATGCGCATCATCCTGCTTTTGCCAGGCCTGGATTGCGGCCATGGCGTCTGCAGCCATGCCCACGGCCCGCAGGGTTGCAGCATTCATGGAAAGCATTTGGGGCAAGTCAGGAAATTCCGCCAGCAGTTCACGCCGACGGGTGCGGCCGAGGCCGGGCAGGCAAGTCAGGAACAGCCATTGGGCTGTGGCAGAGGAAAACACGGCATCATCCTTGAAAACAGCGAGGCCGGACCTTCCTGGTCCGGCCGTTGCGTCTATCGTTCGTCAGTCAATCAGGGGTTGGTAACCTTGTCACCCACCGTCAACACGCGGCTGGCCTGCAGCACCAGACCGTAGCTCATTTTTTCGTAGGCCTGGAACACCATCAACAACCCGGCACGCTCGGAGGGCAGCTCGATGGTTTCTCCGGTCACCGGATCGCGAACCAGGTTGCCGCTTTTCAGTACGGCCATCACGTTGCCAGCTTCCAGACCTTCCCGGGTGCCGCGGTTTATGGCAACCACATCAAACTGACCGATCTGGCTCACACCGCCGTCAACCGAGATCATCTGCCCTTCGATATCCTGGTCGGGAGCACTGGGCACGAAGCTGGTGGTCAGACGGCGGTCTTCACTCACCATCAGTCGGTCGCCAATGCGAACTTCTTCGCTGGAGCTGGTCAGGTTTACGGTCAACACATCGCCGTTTTCCCGGGCGACATCACCACGGGCAATACTGCGCGCCTCAAGACCGAGGAACTCGCCAGTATCCGGATCCCGGAACTCCTTGCTGCGACGGAATACACCCACTTTGTCCGCAGGCTTTTCCCCGCGGGCATAGAGCTTGTCGCCGGCACCGGTGATAATCCGGCCGTCTTCACCTTCGAGAACATACGGAGCACCGTTGATCTCTTCCGGGCTGACAATACGGGTGTCCGTCAGGAAACTGCCAATGGCATCAAGCGGGATCGCCGGGATGGGCGTATCGATGGGCTCGGAACGTACCTTGGGCGACAGCTTTACGACATCGTTGCTGGCAACCTTCGTAATACGGGGCTTGCCATCAATATAAACCAGGGCAAGGCGATCACCGGGATAAATCAGGTGAGGGTTGGCGACCTGCGGGTTTACATGCCATATTTCCGGCCAGTACCAGGGGTTGTTCAGAAAACGGGCCGAAATGTCCCAGAGGGTGTCACCCTTAACTACGGTGTAACGCTCGGGATGATCGGACCGCAGCTCCGGTGCAGCATGAGCCCAGGAGGTTATAAGCAGCGTAGTTGCTGCCAGAGCGTACAGCAGTTTCCTCATTGTGTAAGTCCTTGATCGCGTGCCTTGATTCTTTGCATTCTGTTGGGATGCAGTCAGTTACCTGCAGCTTATTACGTTGTTATTCCAGTTACTATAGAAGAAGTCTCGCAAATTGTGATGTTATCTTTTGTTCTTCCAGTAAATTCTATCCCGTCGTTGAAAGATTTTAACTATTAACTGATCAGTTTGTACTCAATCGACGAATTGTTGGATAATAGTCTTATAAAGCTTGAGAACCCCTCCAGCCGTTGAAAGCTGGGGCCTTGCCCCGATAATAGTAGAGGCAAGGTGAAAATTTGCGCAGTACGCTGTCGCATTTCGGAGATCAGTTTCACACTGTTACAAAGAGCAGCAAAGTCAAAAGGCATGCCGGCACAATACCGCGGGCATCCCGACATACAGGCTAAAAGACCGACCTATGATACTAGAGATTCTCGAATACCCGGATCCCCGTCTACGCACCATTGCCAAACCGGTAGAAGAGGTGACAGACGCCGACCGCAAGCTGATCGACGACATGTTCGAGACCATGTACGATGCGCCCGGCATTGGCCTTGCGGCCACCCAGGTGAATGTGCACAAACAGATCATCGTTATGGATCTGTCCGAGGACAAGAGCGAGCCGCGGGTGTTCATCAATCCCGAGGTGGAAGTGCTGGACGGCGAACGAGAAGCCATGCAGGAAGGTTGCCTGTCTGTGCCCGGTTTCTACGAAGACGTTGAGCGGATCGAACACTGCATGATCCGTGCAATGGACCGGGACGGCAAACCGTTTGAACTGGAAGCGAAAGGCCTGTTGGCTGTCTGTATCCAGCATGAGATGGATCACCTGAACGGCAGATTGTTCGTTGACTACCTGAGCTCTCTCAAGCGCAACCGCATTCGCAAAAAGCTGGAGAAGCAGCACAAGAAAAGTGCCTGATCAGGCTTTGGCCTAGCCCAAAACCAGACACTATTCCGGACCGGGTCATGACCCGGTCTTTTCGTATACAACGGAACAGAGATCACTACACCGTGCGACTTGTTTTTGCTGGTACACCGGATTTTGCGGCAACCGCGCTCCGCGCCCTGATTGCAGCCGGCCACACCATTGTTGGCGTTTACTCCCAGCCGGATCGTCCCGCCGGCCGTGGCCGGAAGCTGCAGCCCAGCCCGGTCAAGCAGGTGGCGCTGGACCACGGGATCCCGGTCTTCCAGCCCGAAACACTGAAAACGCCCGACGCCCAGAAACAATTGGCCGATCTGAATCCGGACGTGATGATTGTCGCGGCCTACGGTCTGATCCTGCCGAAGGCGGTCCTGGACATTCCAACCCACGGCTGCCTGAACATCCACGCCTCGCTGCTGCCGCGCTGGCGCGGCGCCGCACCTATTCAGCGGGCCATAGCGGCAGGCGATGCGGAAACCGGCATCACCATCATGCAGATGGACGAGGGCCTGGATACCGGCGCCATGCTGTTGAAATCCCTGACCACCATCGAGGACAACGACACCGGCGGCAGTCTCCATGACCGCCTGGCTGAACTCGGAGGCCAGGCCATCATCAAGGCCCTGGAGCTTCTTCAGAAGGGCGAACTCACCGGGGAATTCCAGAACGACCAGCTGGCCTGCTACGCCAGCAAACTGAGCAAGACTGAAGGCCATATTGACTGGGCCGCAGATGCCATAGCGATTGAACGGCTGGTTCGCGCCTTTAACCCCTGGCCCGGAACCTACACCGATCTGGGTGACCAACGCATCCGGATTCACGAAGCCCAGGCCCTGGTTACCGCCAGCGACGCTTTCCCCGGCACCGTAGTACAACGGGACCGGGACGGGATCGACATTGCCTGCGGCAACGGCACCCTGCGCATCACCCGTCTCCAGCTGCCGGGCTCCCGCGCCCAAAGCGTGAACGACCTGATCAATGGCGGCAAGGAGCTGCTCATGCCCGGCCAGGAGCTGCGCTGAGATGGGCGACCGACAACACCCCATGCGCGCCATCGCCGCGGGTGTGATGCTTTCCGTGGAGAATGGCCAGTCCCTGTCCCAGTGCCTGCCGCCCGCACTGAACCGCCTGCCCGCCAATGAACGTCCGGTTCTCCAGGCGCTCTGTTACGGCACCTGCCGCTGGTTTTACCGCCTCGACGGCGAGCTCAACAGCCGGCTGAAAAAACCTTTGCGCAAGCCCGACCGCATCATCCATCACCTGATGCTGGTTGCCCTGTTCCAGTTGCGCTTCAGCCAACAGGCCAATTACGCCGTTCTCAATGAAACCGTTGAAGCCTGTCGCGCCCTGGAGAAACCCCATCTGACCGGGCTGGTGAATGGTGTCCTCAGGGCCGCGGAGCGGGAAGGCGCACCAGAACCGGCAGACGATGCCGCCAGGTTCAGCCACCCGGTGTGGATGGTGGAAAAGCTCCGCCACAACTGGCCGGAAGACTGGCAGCACATTCTCGACGCCAACAATGCCCAGGCCCCCATGACCCTGCGGGTAAATGCCCTCCGTTTTGCCCGTGATGAGTATCTTGGCCTGCTGGCTGAGGCCGGCATCGAAGCAAAGGCAACGCGCTTCGCACCCCACGGCATTCAACTGGCCACTCCGGTTCCTGTCGACCGGCTGCCCTGGTTCGCCGATGGCGCTGTCAGCGTTCAGGATGAGGCCGCACAATTGTGTACCACCCTGATGGACCTGGCGCCTGGCCAGAGGGTCCTGGATGCCTGTGCCGCTCCCGGCGGCAAAACCTGCGCGATTCTGGAGGGCTGTGGCAAGTTGGCAGAAGTGGTCGCCATCGACGAATCCGCTGATCGCCTGCCCAGGGTTCAGGAGAATCTGGACCGACTTGATCTCAACGCCACCCTGAAACAGGCGGATGCGGCTGCGACCGACCAATGGTGGGACGGCGAGGCATTCGATCGCATTCTGCTGGACGTGCCCTGCAGCGCCAGCGGCGTGATTCGCCGCCACCCTGATATCAAGTTATTGCGCCGTGAATCGGACATTACCCCCCTGGCGGCCATACAGCTCGGGTTGCTGGACGCAATGTGGGCTATCCTGAAACCCGGAGGCCGGCTGGTGTATGCCACCTGCTCGGTGTTCCCGCAGGAAAACCACCGTATAATTCAGCGGTTTTGCAAGCAGCAGACCGATGCCATTCTCGTTGAGCCGGAAGCTCAATGGGGACGCGATATGGGTGCGGGGCGGCAACTGCTCCCGGATCCGGACAGCCATGACGGCTTCTTCTACGCCGTGCTGGAGAAACCCGAACCATGAAAATCCTGATTCTCGGTGCCGGCCAGGTCGGCGGTACCCTTGCCGAAAACCTAGCCAACGAAGCCAACGACATCACCATTATCGACAGCGATGGTGCCCGATTGCGCGAATTGCAGGACCGGCTCGACATCCGCACCGTTCAGGGCGCGGCGTCCTATCCCACGGCACTGCGACAGGCCGGGGCCGAAGACGCCGACATGCTGATTGCCGTCACCAACAGTGACGAGACAAATATGGTCGCCTGCCAGGTGGCCAAACTGCTGTACAAGACCCCGACCACCATATGCCGGGTACGAGCCAACGCCTATCTGGCGAAATCCGAACTTTTCTACCAGCGCGACCAGACCAAGGACCTCGACAGCCTGCGGGGTTTTCCCATTGATGTTCTGATCAGCCCCGAACACCTGGTGACCAAACACATCACCCGGTTGATCGAGAACCCCGGCGCCCTCCAGGTACTGGAGTTTTCCAAGGGCCTGACCCGCCTTGTGGCCATCCGTGCCACCAAGGGTGGCCCGCTGGTGGGCCATGAGCTGTCTTACCTGCGCACCCACATGCCCAAGATCGATACCCGGGTGGCGGCCATCTTCCGCAAAGACCGGGCGATCATGCCCGAGGGCAACACGGTGATTGAAGACGGGGACGAGGTGTTCTTCATTGCCGCCGGTGACCACATCAAGTCGGTGATGAGCGAACTCCAACCCCTGGTCAAACCCTACAAGCGCATCTTCATCTGCGGGGGCGGCAATATCGGTCAGCGGCTTGCCCATACCCTCGAGAACCGGTACCAGGTCAAACTGCTGGAGCGGGACCACGAGCGCTGTGTCATGCTCTCGGAGAACCTGCGCAAGACCGTGGTGCTGGAGGGCAACGCCGCCAACAAGGATATCCTGCTGGAAGAGAACATCGAGAGTACCGATGTGTTCTGCGCAGTGACCAACGACGATGAAGCCAACATCATGGCTTCGCTTCTGGCCAAGCGCCTGGGCGCTCGCAAGGTCCTGACCCTGATAAACAATCCGGACTACGTGGACCTGATTCAGGGCGGCGACATCGATGTGGCCATCTCGCCCCAACAGACCACCATTGGCAGCCTTCTGACCCACGTTCGCCGGGGCGATGTTGTGAACGTTCACTCACTGCGCAGGGGCGCGGCAGAGGCAATCGAAGCCATTGCCCATGGGGATCACCGGTCTTCAAAAGTGGTCGGTAAACGGCTTGATGAAATCAACCTGCCAGAAGGCACCACCATCGGCGCCATCGTGCGCCGCAATGAAGTTCTGATCGCCCACGATCATCTCCGGATCCAACCGGACGACCACGTAATCCTGTTCCTGGTGGACAAAACCCGCATCCGGGATGTGGAAAAACTGTTCCAGGTGGGTCTTACCTTCTTCTGACTTAGAAATACACAGCCAGCACGCGTATAATGCGCCTTTCTTTTTTCGGAGCGCCCCGAAGGACAACCGGGGCGCCACACACAGACTGATCAGCAGGCAACCGTCGTGACAGACAAGGCAACGAAACAGACAACTCCGGATATCGGGACCTTCCAGGGCCTTATCCTGGCTCTGCAGAATTTCTGGGCGCAGCATGGCTGCGTGGTCCTCCAGCCACTGGACATGGAAGTGGGTGCCGGCACGTTCCACCCGGCCACCTTCCTGCGTGCCATCGGGCCGGAAACCTGGAACGCCGCCTACGTTCAGCCCAGCCGCCGTCCTACCGACGGCCGTTACGGTGAGAACCCGAACCGCCTGCAGCATTACTACCAGTTCCAGGTGGTTCTGAAGCCATCACCGGACAACATCCAGGAACTGTACCTGGATTCCCTGCGGGCGCTGGGTCTGGACCCGCTCGTTCACGACATCCGGTTTGTAGAAGACAACTGGGAGTCCCCGACGCTGGGCGCCTGGGGTCTGGGCTGGGAAATCTGGCTGAACGGCATGGAAGTGACTCAGTTCACCTACTTCCAGCAGGTTGGCGGCCTGGAATGCTTCCCGGTGACCGGCGAACTGACCTACGGGCTTGAGCGGATCGCCATGTACCTGCAGGGCGTCGACAGCGTGTACGACCTGGTCTGGACCGAGGGCCCGGACGGTGTGGTCACCTACGGTGACGTGTTCCACCAGCAGGAAGTGGAGATGTCCACCTACAACTTCGAGCACGCTGACACCGAGTTCCTGTTTCATAGCTTTGATGTTCACGAGCGGGAGAGCGCATGGCTGATCGAAGCCGGCCTGGCCCTGCCAGCCTATGAACAGGTTCTCAAGGCCTCCCATACTTTTAACCTGCTGGACGCCCGCCACGCCATCTCGGTTACCGAGCGTCAGCGCTTCATCCTGAGGGTTCGCACCCTGGCTCGTGCCGTCGCCCAGGCGTACTTCGACAGCCGTCGCTCGCTTGGCTTCCCGCTCGCCCCCGAGGCGTTGCGCAAGGAAGTCCTTGCCGCCGCTGAGGCCGCCGACGACAAGGCGAAAAGCAAGAAGGGCAAGAAAGCGAAGAAGGCACAGCAGGAACAGGGGAACGCATAACCATGGCAACACAGGATTTTCTGGTCGAACTGGGCACCGAAGAACTGCCCCCCAAGGCCCTCAAGCCGCTGTCTGACGCCTTCACCCAGGGCATTGCCCGGGGCCTGGAAGAAGCGGGCATCGAATTTGGCAAGGTTGAAGCCTTTGCCGCTCCGCGCCGCCTGGCCGTGCGGATCCGGGATCTGGCTGACTCCCAGCCGGACAAGTCGGTTGAAAAACGTGGCCCTGCCGTCAAGGCGGCATTCGACGACGCTGGCAATCCGACCCGCGCGCTGACCGGCTTTGCCACCTCTCTGGGCGTAACCCCGGACCAGCTCGACACCCTGGAAACCGACAAGGGTGCCTGGGTGGTCTACCGCACGGTCGAGCAGGGCAAGCCCACCGTAGAGCTGATGCCAGAATTGGTGGAGCAATCCCTGGCCGGCCTGCCGATTCCCAAGCGCATGCGCTGGGGTGGCCACCGTACCGAGTTCGTGCGTCCGGTCCACTGGGTAGTAATGTTGTTCGGCAACAAGGTGATCGAGGCGCCCATCATGGGCCTGACTCCGGGCAACAAGACCCGCGGTCACCGCTTCCATTGCCCGAAATCCCTGATCGTACCTACGCCGGGTGATTACGAAGTCGTCCTCAAGCAGGAAGGCTATGTGATTGCCGATTTCGCCGAGCGCCGGGAACAGATTCGCGCCGGCGTCACCGAGCTGGCCGAGAAGGAAGCCGGTGGCAAGGCCGTCATCGATGAGGACCTGCTGGACGAAGTCACCGCGCTCAACGAGTGGCCAGTGCCGTTGATGGGCCGATTCGAGGAACGGTTCCTTGAGGTTCCAGCGGAGGCCCTGATTTCCTCTATGAAGGAACACCAGAAGTACTTCCACGTGGTGGCCGCCGACGGGGAAATGCTGCCGCTGTTCATCACCGTGGCAAACATCGAAAGCAAGGACCCGTCACAGGTTGTTTCCGGTAACGAGAAAGTGATCCGGCCCCGGCTCTCCGATGCCGCGTTCTTCTACGAGACCGACCGGAAGACCAAACTCGAGGATCGCATCGACGCCCTCAAGCCCATCGTGTTCCAGGAAAAACTGGGCAGTATCTACGACAAGTCTGTGCGCGTTGCCGCACTGGCCAAGAAAATCGCCGACGCCATCGGCAGTGATCCGGCCCTCGCCGAGCGCGCCGCCATGCTGGCGAAGACCGACCTGGTCACCGAAATGGTCCTGGAGTTCACCGACCTGCAGGGCATCATGGGCCAATACTACGCCGCCAATGACGGCGAACCGGAAGACGTGGCCAAGGCACTGAACGAACAGTACATGCCCCGTTTCGCTGGCGACGATTTGCCAACAACCCTGACCGGCTGTGCCATCGCCATCGCGGACCGTCTGGACTCCCTGGTGGGCCTGTTCGGCATCAACCAGCCGCCATCCGGCACACGGGACCCGTTCGCCCTGCGCCGGGCCTCCCTCGGGGTGCTGCGCATTATCATCGAGCGCGAACTGCCGCTGGACCTGCAAACCTGCTGCGAGTGGGCCGAAGAGAACTTCACCGTGCTGACCGAGCAGAACACCGCCAGCACCGTGGTGGACTATATGCTGGAGCGCTTCCGTGCCCACTACGACGAGCAGGGCATTGGCGCCGAGGTCTACCTGGCCGTTCACGCCCGCCGTCCGACCCGCCCGCTGGATTTCGACCGCCGGGTAAAAGCGGTGGAAGCCTTCCGGCAGCTGCCCGAAGCGCAGGCCCTGGCCGGCGCCAATAAGCGGGTTTCTAACATCCTGACCAAACAGGGTGGCGACAGCATCGGCGAAACGGTCGACGCCAGCCTGCTGCAGGACAGCGCCGAAAAGGCCCTCGCCGAGCAGGTCGACCAACAGGCCGCGAAGGTTCTGCCGCTGTTCGAGAACGGCGACTACGCCAGTGCCCTGAGCTCACTGGCCAGCCTGCGTGCACCGGTGGACAACTTCTTTGATGAAGTGATGGTCATGGCCGACGACGAGGCGGTAAGGAACAACCGGCTGGCGTTGCTGAACCGCCTGCGCAACCTGTTCCTGCGCGTTGCGGATATCTCCCTGCTGCCCACAGCAGGCTGAGACCGGACCAAGGGGCACGCGCACAGCGATGTTGATCATTCTCGACCGGGACGGGGTCATCAACGAGTACGATGGCAATTACATCTGCTCAGCGGATGAATGGCACCCCATTCCCGGCAGCGTTGAGGCGGTGGCCCGGCTCTGTATTGCCGGCCACCGTATCGCCATTGCCACCAACCAGTCCGGCATCGGTCGGGGTTACTATGACACCGACGAACTGGATGCCATGCACGAGAAACTCGAACAGCTGGTGGAAGCCCAGGGCGGCTGCATCGATTTCATCGCCTACTGCCCTCACCATCCGGACGACCAATGCCGCTGCCGCAAACCCCTGACCGGCATGCTGGAACAGATCCGTCAGCACTTCCACCTGGCCAGCCTTGAAGGGGCCATCATGGTGGGAGACAGCCGCAAGGACCTGGAAGCCGGCCACGCCGAAGGGTGCCGTCCGGTACTCGTGCGAACTGGCAACGGCCTGGACACCGAACGCCATCTGGAGGCCCGGCCTATACCCGGCGCCGATGTCAGTATCTACGATAATCTGAGCAAATTTACGGATGCCCTTTTATCCGCCGAGGGCTGGTAAAACCAAAGCGAATCCGTATAATACCGGCCGTTGATCGGCGTGTGGCGCAGCTTGGTAGCGCACTTCGTTCGGGACGAAGGGGTCGCAGGTTCGAATCCTGCCACGCCGACCATTTTCCCGTTTATTCCCTTCCCGTTTTTCCCCCCTAGCGGTACGCATCAAAAAATCGACTTATCGTCGAGGCCGTCAATCACAGCGCTGATTACGTAACTAAAGCAACGGCTCCACAGGCAACAGAGAGAACAGATACACCAATGCCCGTTTGAAAGGGCCGGTATTCGGCTCATGGTAGTGCTCGATCGTTTCTGCACCCGTGAACTCCAGCCATCGGAGATTGCCGTCTTCATCCAGCATAACCTCATAAGCCGCAAGTCTGACTTTCTCGGGAAAGGCGGATTCAAGTGCGGTCGCCAGCTCCGGGCTCTTGATCAGAAAACCCAGCTCGGTGTTCAGATTCGCTGAACGGGGGTCGAAATTGAAGGAACCAACGAAAAGCGACTGACCATCTACGGCGAAGGTTTTGGCGTGAAGGCTGGCGGCCGAGCTTCCGGCAATGCCGCCAGGGCTCGACTTGGTGTCTTTACCTTCTGATCTGAATTTGCGCAGCTCGAACAACTCCACACCCGCCTTTAATAAGGCCTCTCGATATTTCGCATAGCCTGAATGCACCAGGGCGACGTCGTTGGCTTCCAGGGAGTTGGTGAGAATCCGTACCTGCACACCGGCGCTTTCAAGCTCGCGAAACAGCTCGACGCCACGATTACCGGGGACGAAGTAGGGCGAAACCAGGGTCACTGTCTTTTCAGGTTCACCCAACGCCAGAGCCAACTGTTGGCTCAATAGACCCTGCTCTCCTTCGAGCCCCTGGGCCTTGGCAGGATCATCGCTCACCATTTCTACCGGCGCCCAGACAAAAGAGACCTCCCGGTCCAGCAATTCCCTGAGAAACTCTGAATTCTGCAAAGCAGCCACGAAGCGCCGGGCTTCAGCATCCTGTTGAACGGAAGCAAGATCGGCTGCCATAGCATCCAGATCCTCCTCATCGGCCCCTGATAGCAACCGATCCGCCGGATACGCGGACTGACTCGCCCAGTAGCGATCAAAATCCCTGGAAACACGATCCACGACAGGCCCGATCGCCAGAACGTCCAGATCCGCGAAAAGGGCACCGTCACCTACACCGAAATACTCATCGGCAATGTTGCGGCCGCCAATGATGGTGGCCTGGTTGTCAGCCGTGAATGACTTGTTGTGCATCCGGCGGTTCAGGCGACCAAAGTCCGTCAGAAACCCCAAAGTCCGGGAACTACGGATCACAAACGGATTGAACAGCCGAACCTCGACGTTGTCGTGATGATTTAACGCCGCCAGGAGATCGTCCAGGCCGGCGATGCCGTTGTCATCCAGGAGCAACCGAACCCGAACGCCACGTTCGGCCGCGCGATATAGCGAGTAAAGAAGCAGCTTGCCGGTAATATCGTCCCGCCAGATGTAGTACTGGACATCCAGGGATCTCTCGCTGGCCTCTGC
The DNA here is from genome assembly GCF_002341575.1 of Marinobacter sp. UBA2498. Lineage (NCBI taxonomy): Bacteria > Pseudomonadati > Pseudomonadota > Gammaproteobacteria > Pseudomonadales > Marinobacteraceae > Marinobacter > Marinobacter sp. UBA2498. The sequence continues at coordinate 25,144 of NZ_DDOI01000102.1, forward strand.
GAGCAAAGCGCGGGCAACGAAAGCGTCCAGTGGATGCTCCAGCGTTGTAATACCACTGAGATCGGGGTGGGTTTCAATCTCTCTGCCAACTGCGCTGCCAAGGCGCGTATCTGCCGTCTGCGCCTGAACGAATGCAACAGACTGTGAGCGGTCTTTCAGGGATGGCAACGCACAACCTGCCAGCAGACCTGTGAGCAGTAGGAGTGCGAGAGGGGCGAAAGTTCGGCTTTCGATCATTTTCAAAGGGGCCTGCGACTATGGGCACAATCTGAAGCATGCCACAGAGTAATCGCTTTATCAGGACAGAGAAGAAACGTCACGGTAGAGCGATCTACTGAGAAAGGCCCGTCCTCAATTCGTTAAGCCTATTTGTTCTATAGATATAACTTTATTGGCTAAGAGCCTCCTGACGGGTTATTGTTATTCCGACATCAAGAGGCGACCCGCCTCCACCAGCAAAACCCGACAGGAGATTCATCATGAGTTTATTGCTTGGCTCTACCGCCCCGAACTTCACCATCGACAGCACCGCCGGCCAGATCAACTTCCACGACTGGGCAGGTGATTCCTGGGTATTCTTCTTCAGCCACCCGGCCGACTTCACGCCGGTGTGCACCACTGAAATGGGCCGCACCGCGCAGCTGGCGAAAGAATTCGAGGCCCGCAACGTGAAGCCCCTGGGTCTTTCCACCGATACCGTGGAAGAGCACGTAAAGTGGATTGAAGACGTCAACGACACCCAGAACTGCGACCTTCAGTTCCCGATCGTTGCCGACGCTGACCACAAAGTGGCCGAGCTGTACGAAATGATCCACGCCGGTGAGAGCGAAACCGCAGCCGTGCGCAGCGTGTTCATCATCGACCCGAACAAGAAGATTCGTCTGACCATGACCTACCCGATGGCGGTCGGCCGTAACTTCGACGAGATCCTCCGGGTCATCGATGCCCTGCAAACCGGTGATACCAACAAGGTTGCCCTGCCGGCCGACTGGCGCAAAGGAGACGACGTGATCATTCCGCCCTCCATTTCCAACGAGGAAGCCAAGGGTCTGTTCCCGCAGGGCTGGAATGAAATCCGTCCGTATCTCCGCACCACCAAGCTTTAATCCGACTCGCGGATAGATAAGGGGCCCGTCGTTCGGCGGGCCTCCCCAATGCAGGAGGAAACCATCATGAAGCATATACTGACAGCCCTGCTCGCCACTATCGCCATTGCCTTCAGCGCCCAGGCGGAAGAGGCACTTTCCCTCACCCCACAGCAAACCTATGACATGGTTCAGGAGCAGGGAGACCAACTCCTGTTTGTGGATGTCCGGGATCCGGTTGAAATCATGTTTATCGGCTTCACCGATGTGGTCGACAAGAATATCCCGTTCAAACTCGCCGATCGCTCGACTTTCCTTGAGGACAAGGGTCGGTTTGCCATGAACACCAATCCGGAGTTCGCTTCACAGGTAGAAAAGGCCCTGAAGGAAAAAGGCCTTACCAGGGATGACCTGGTCATCACCATGTGCCGTTCCGGGTCCAGTCGCGGCAAGCCGAGCGCCGAATACCTGCTGGAGCGCGGTTTCACCAATGTGAAGTACATTGACCACGGCTTCCAGGGAAGTGGCGCCAAAGAAGGCAAGAAGAAAGGCATGAGAATTGTAAATGGCTGGCAGAATGACGGCCTGCCATGGTCCATGACGCTGAACGCCGATAAGATCTATCGTCCTTGAGTCAGATGTAAACGCCCGGGGTCACTGGACACCGGGCTTGCAAACTCAGAAAGTGAACGTACGCATCTTCGGGTTGAGCATCTGGCCGGCCATTTCCGGCGGCATGGCAACGCCCACGCCGTCAATCAGATCGTCCTCGCCGTAGTCGCTGTTCGGAAGATACAGCGCACAGACCTTCGCCTCACCACCGTTTTTCAACAGACCGCGCAGCATCTGCCCCGGAGTCACATCTTTGGGTTTGAGGGCGGGCGCTTCGTAGGACTTAAGTGCCAGGTCACCGGCTTTGTCGCACAGAAGCACGTTTACCTTGGCTCCCTGCTGGGCCATGGTGTTCGAAAGCACCATCGCCATGCCCTGTGTCTGCAGCGAATCGCTGGACAGGATCACCAGCACTTCTTCAACACCCCCTTTATGACTGTCGGCTTGAACGCTGAAAGGTACGGCTGCAATCACCGCAGCCGCGGCGATGGCCTTGATTGACTTGATCATGGGAAAAGCTCCTTTTTGGTGGATCGAATAACTTCGAAACCACTGTATCCGGCCAGGGAGTGGCCTTCAGTGACAAAGTCACTCAACTCTGCCCAGCAGCTCTTCACCCACAAAAAAGCCGGGCTTTACCGGCCCGGCATAGGGGTTGTGTGCTCGCTCTCCCGGGTTATTCCCAGGCAGCACCCTCGAGTGCGTCCAATGGAATCTTCAGATACCGTTTGCCGTTGGCTTCCGGCTCGGGAAGGCGTCCACCCCGGGTGTTGACCTGCAGCGCATGCAGAATCAATTTCGGCATCGGCAACTCGCTGTCACGGGTGTTCCGAAGCTCCACATACTCGGCTTCGGAGGTTTCAGCCAGGTGCTTGTTCGCCTGCTTCTGCTCGCCAACGGTGCTTTCCCATTCAGGTTCACGACCACCGGGCATGTAATCATGACCGGTGAACAGGCGGGTCTCGTCCGGCAGGGCCAGAATGGCCTGGATGGAATCCCATAGCTGATGGGCGTCTCCCCCGGGGAAGTCCGCGCGGGCATTGCCGAAATCCGGTTGGAAAATGGTGTCGTGCACGAACGCAGCGTCGCCGATCACATAGGTAACAGAAGCCAGGGTATGGCCGGGCGAAAACATCACACGGCCCTGAAGGTTGCCAACCCGGAACTCGTCCCCGGCCCGGAACAAATGGTCCCACTGTGAACCGTCAGCAGGAAAATCGGGCCAGTTATAGATGCCTTTCCAAAGTTCCTGAACTCCGGTCACATAACCACCGATTGCGCTTGGAGCGCCCGTCTGCTCTTTCAGGTACTGGGCTGCCGAGAAATGATCGGCGTGGGGATGCGTGTCGAGGATCCACTGAGCTTCAAAGCCCTGTTCACGAATAAATGCCAGGAGTTCATCTGCGTGGTGCGTCGCCGTTGCGCCGGACTTTTCATCGTAATCGAGCACTGGATCAATGATCGCACACTGCTTTGTTTCCGGATCACTAACCACGTACTGGACACTGAACGTTCTTGGATCGAAAAACCCGGCCACATTCGGTGTGCCGGCGTGTTTTGCCGGTGATTGCTGCAACGTTCTCATAAGTGCGTCCTCCTCTGAATTGAAAACGCGTGATTGCTTACTTTAGTTATTAGGATATAGCTATAGGTTTTACTCTTCCAATTGCGAGTACCCATGAAGGAAATACACAAAACCTTTCGGATAATCCCAATTCATTAGGTTTTCCTAACTTTATAGCCACGCACTAGAGCTTAGGTCGGCAATATTCTTATTTAATCTAACGATAGAACCTTGGTTTGGTACCCTTTGATATATCTCAAGCTCACTCGCACACAGCAAACAAAGACAAGAGGTTCGAGGCATGACCAGCAACACAACCACCACGGGCAGCGTCAAAACTCATACCGTCATAATCGTGGGCGGCGGGGCAGCCGGTATATCGGTAGCATCCAGCATCCACAAACGGGATAGCAGCATCGACATTGCCATCGTGGAGCCAGCCATCCGGCACCACTACCAGCCCGGCTGGACGATGGTGGGAGGCGGGGTTTTCCGGCCCGAGGTCACCTCCAAGCCCATGTCAGACGTCATGCCCAGTTTCGTGTCCTGGTACCAGCAACCGGTGACCGCCATCGACCAGGACAACAACCAGGTTTCCCTGGGTGACGGCTCATCCATGCAATACAAGGCGCTGGTTCTCGCTCCCGGCCTGGAGCTGAACTGGGGCGGCATCGAAGGTCTTGAGGAGGCGCTGGGCTCCAACGGGGTCACCTCCAACTACCGGGAAGGCATGGCCAGCTACACCTGGGACATTGTGCAGAAGCTCAAGAAAGGCCGGGCTCTTTTCAGCCAGCCGCCAATGCCGATCAAATGTGCAGGCGCCCCTCAGAAAGCCATGTATCTGTCTGCCGATTACTGGCTCAAGCACGGCGTGCTCAACAATGTGGATATCCAGTTTCATAACGCCGGAGTCGTCTTGTTTGGTGTCGCCGATTACGTCCCGGCCCTGGAAGCCTATGTCGAAAAATACGGCATCGACCTGAATTTCCAGAGCACACTGGTTGCCGTGAACGGGCCTTCGAAAACAGCCGTTTTCCGCTCAACCGATGGCGAGGGCAACAGCCAGGACCGCGAAGTAAGCTTTGATATGCTGCACGCCGTGCCGCCCCAGCGGGCACCGAAGCTGATCCGGGAATCCGCACTGGCAAATGAAGGCGGCTGGCTGAATCTTGAGGACGATACCCTGCGCCATAAAACCTACACCAACATTTTTGGCCTTGGCGACGTGAGCGGAACCGGAAACGCAAAAACCGCCGCCGCGGTGCGCAAACAGGCGCCGGTGGTGGCGGAAAACCTGGTGGCCACGCTCCGAGACCAGCCCCTTGAGGCCGCCTATCTGGGCTATGGTTCCTGCCCGCTGACCGTGGAAAACGGCAAGATCGTACTGGCGGAATTCGGCTACGGCGGCGTACTCCAGCCCAGCTTCCCGAAATGGATCAACGATGGCACCAAGGCTACCCGAGCCGCCTGGTGGCTGAAGGCCAAGCAGCTGCCGACCCTTTACTGGCATGGCATGTTAAAGGGGCATGAATGGCTCGCGAAACCGGCCAAAAGATAAGTTGCCAAACCTTTAGGGGTAAAGGCACCGAAACCTTGTGTTACACATGAGAACAACTGGAAAATAAGGTGCTTCGGCTTTGAATTCCGGGCAGTTTTACTATTGCAATCGGGAATTTCCTTAGCTCCTTAATCTGTACTCCCTATAGTTCTTTTGCATTAATTGTCCTACTTTGAAATAGTAAACATTCCTGTTTCCATTCAAATCAGGCCCCGTCATGCGAAAGAATCTACCGGTCACGGATAACGAGAAAACCTTCTCGCCTAACCAGAAACTGATTTCTTCCACTGATCTGAAAGGGAAGATTCGCCACTGTAACTCTGCGTTTGTCGAGGTGAGTGGTTTCACTCGTGATGAGCTGATCGGCCAGCCCCACAACATCGTCCGGCATCCGGATATGCCGCCGGCCGCCTACGAAAACATGTGGTCCCATCTGAAAGCCGGCCAACCCTGGATGGGTCTGGTAAAAAATCGGCGCAAGAACGGTGACTACTATTGGGTCAGTGCCTACGTTACGCCCGTAACCGAGAACGGTAAGGTGGTCGGGTACGAGTCCGTCAGATCCTGCCCGGACAGAGAAGACGTGGAGCGGGCGGAAAAACTGTATGCCTCCATACGTGCAGGCAAATCCGGCGTTCCTCTGTGGCACAGGGTGCAGCCGCCCACCATCTTTCTTGTCCTGGTATTCATCGTCGCAGGCGCCCTGTTCCTGGCCGGTCAGCAAACCTTCTCGGAACTGGTTCTGGCCGGTGGCGTCATTGCTTATGCCGGCTGGATGCATCTGGCCCGTAAGCAACTAATGGGGTCGGTCACGAAGCTACTTGAACACAGCTTTACGGATGATCTCGCTGCAAAGAGCTACACCGATGACGACCTGCCACTTGGGCGCATCAAAGTCGCAGTGAAAGCCCAACAAGCACACCTGGATGCGGTACTTACCAGACTTGAAGATTCTGCCGATGAGATGAGGCTGCACTCTGTTAAAGGTCGGGAGGTCAGTTTCGAAGCACAGGAGGCCCTGAAGCAGCAGCAGTCCGAGACCGAACAGGTTGCAGCGGCCGTGCACGAGATGTCTCAAACGATTGCTGAAGTCTCATCAAATGTTCAATCAACCGCAGAGCGAGCAGACAGTGCCAAGGAATTTGCCAATGAGGGTCGCTCTGTTGTTCGCGGCACTCGGGAGGCGATTGAGACCCTTAAGGGTTCCGTCCATGGCATCAGCGATTCCGTCGGGGAATTGGCGCAACAGACTCAACAAATAGCCTCCGCTGCAAAGATTATCGAGGAAATCGCCGAACAGACCAATCTGTTGGCACTGAATGCCGCCATAGAAGCAGCCAGGGCCGGGGAACATGGTCGCGGTTTCGCTGTGGTAGCCGAGGAGGTGCGAGGTCTGGCCTCCCGCACCCGCAACTCGACGAGTGAAATCCATGGCATCGTAAACGAATTGATTTCTCGCTCTGAGGAGGCCAATCAAAAGGCCGACGAAGGCAAACTGTCAGCAGACGAAGGCATGGAAAAAATGCTCTCGGCCGAGAGCACTCTGAATGATATCGCCGAGTCCGTCACCAACATTGCTGAAATGGCGCTGCAGATGGCGGCAGCGGTGGAAGAACAGGCTCAGGTGTCGGACCAGATTAATGAGCAGGTGGAAAAAATATCCGATCTGGCGTCCAACAACCTGGCCAAAGGTGAGGAGTCCACCCAATGCGTGAAAAACATTGAACAGATTGCGAACGATTTGCACGAGCTCGTCGTTAGGTTCAAATGACGGATAATTCCAGGTGGCACGACGACAATGATTGAGCAAGGCCTGGCGTCGGCGCTGATGGATGCGGCGGTTGATGCCATTATCGTTATCGATGACAAAGGAATCATTCAGCAGTTCTCTGAGTCTGCGACAGTGCTTTTCGGCTATGCTCCCGAGGAGGTATTGGGTAATAACGTGTCCATGCTCATGCCTGAGCCCGACGCCCGGCATCATGACCAATACATTGAAAACTACAAAAGCAGCGGCGTTGGAAAAATTATTGGCATCGGTCGTGATGTCCGGGGCCAGCGGAAAAACGGCCAAACCTTCCCAATGCACCTATCCGTAGGCGAGACCAGGCTTGCTGACCAACATCTGTTTGTCGGCATCTGCCACGACCTAAGCAGTTATAAAAATGCACTC
>NZ_DDOI01000102.1:32232-36386 GCF_002341575.1 Marinobacter sp. UBA2498
AGAGGAGCGCTATCGGGAAATCGTCCAGGCGCAGAAACAGTTTATCCTTCGCCTCGACAGCGATTTCCGCATTACCTTTGCTAATGCCTCATTTACCAGGGCCCTGGGCACAGAGAACACCGACATTATCGGCGCCCCCATCACGGTCTTCTTCAATGAACCGGGCCACCATATCCGTCAACGACTGGCCTCACTGTTCAATGATAAGGATGCGTCTGAAGAGATTGCCGTCAAAGTGACGATGATTGGAAAAGATGGCGCGCAAACGCTGGTCGAATGGAGCTTTCGAAGGACCTCGGCGCCCGGAAGCGATGATGCCGAGGTACAGGGCTTTGGCATCGACGTATCTGAACAGGAGCAGGCACTCCAGCAGGCACACTACCTCAGGACACACGATCCTTTAACTGGTTTGCTCAACAAACAAACACTGGTTGAAGATTGCAAGGTCTGGTTCAAAAGCGCCAGTCCCGGGGCGCTCCTCTTCATCGATATTGAACATTTCAGCCTTATCAATCAGCGTTATGGCTACGAGATTGGCGATGCAGTTCTTATCAAGCTTGCCAACCGTATCGGTCGCGCTATTCAGCGCGCCAATCATTGCGCGCGCGCAGGAGCGGATACGTTCCTTGTCGCACTGCATGTCAGCAGCCGTGCAGACGCAGAGGCTATTGCTGAACGCATTGTCGACTACGTTTCGAAGCCTTTTAAACTTCGGGAAAACCAGTTGAACGTGAGGGCAACCATCGGGATTGCGATGTACCCTGCGGATTCCGGGGTTGTTGAAGTATTACCGGAATTGGCGGAGTCCGCCAAAGGGTCTGCACGGCGACGCAACCAGCGTATCGGCGTTTTTGATTCCGAACATCACAGGGTTCTTCATCGGCAAATAGAAATAGAGCAGGGGCTGAAGGATGCCATCGAGAATCGGCAACTGGCAGTCTATCTGCAACCAAAATACAAGTGTGCTGATCGATCGATAGCCGGCTATGAGGCTTTGGTTCGCTGGCACCATCCAAAGGAGGGATTTGTCTCTCCGGGTGAATTTGTTCCCATCGCGGAAAAATCCTCTCTGGGCCTGGAGCTGGATCGGTATGTTCTGAGTCAGGTTTTTGCACTTATATCGACCGCTCGAGCCACGATTCCCGGTTTCCCACCGGTCGCCATCAACATAACACCAGCACACTTTTCACAGGCGGATTTCCACAAGTGGGTATTGGCGAGCATCGCAGAGGCGCAGATTCCGATCGAAAGCGTCGAACTCGAGATTACCGAGGGTGCGGTCATGGAACGGTCGGAAGAAGCCCATCATAACCTTGATGCGCTTCGCACCCAGGGTGTCCGTATCGCTATTGATGATTTCGGCACTGGTTACTCTTCACTGAACTATCTGCGATACCTCGGCATTGATGACCTGAAAATCGACAAAACCTTTGTGGATGAGGTCTCGACGGAAAAAGGAGCAGTGATCGTCAAATCCATTATTGATATCGCCGTCGCTCACAATATTCAGGTTATTGCAGAGGGCGTAGAAACTGTTGAGCAGTTCGAACTGTTACGTGAAATGGGTTGTCATCTGTGCCAGGGCTATCTACTGTCGAGGCCGTTACCTGTTGAAGAAGCCATTGAACTTTTTTCCCAGCAGTCGTCTGGTCAAACAAGGTGAGTCAGAACCATGGACAGCAGTACCCTGGAGAAGCGTCGGCTCACAGCACTTGAGCGCCTGGGCATCCTTGATACGCCCCCGGAAGATCGGTTCGAAAGGCTCACCCGGATTGCCCGCCAATACTATGGCGTGAAAACCGCGCTCTTTTCGATAATTGATAGCGAACGGCAGTGGTTCAAATCCCGCCAGGGCCTCGAAGCCAGCCAAACCCCCCGCTCCGTTGCTTTTTGCGATTACGCAATCCAGCAGGACAAGGCGTTTATAGTGTCGGACGCCACGAAAGATCCACGCTTTTCGCAAAATCCCCTTGTGACCGGCTTCCCCAATATTCGATTCTATGCCGGCATGCCGGTGCGCGAGCCAACCGGTTTCAAAATCGGCACGATCTGCATTATCGACGATAAGCCGAGGGATTTCGGGGAATTGGACCTCGATATCCTTCGCAACCTGGCCACGATGATAGAAGACGAACTCGAGCGAACCTACCTGTCGATCGAAAACCATGAGTTCGTCGAGGTTTCCCACCTCAACCGGTCGATCCAGAGGGCCCTGAACGTCTTTCTTACCAGTGATAACCAGCATGCTGCCTTCGAGCAAATGCTGAATGACATGCTGTCTCTCACAGGCAGCCAGTTCGGTTTCATCGGTGAAACCCTGTTCCGGCCCAACGGCGACCCTTATCTGAAAATCGGCGCGATCACCAACATTGCCTGGAATCCGAAAACACAGGCGCTTTACCAGCAGGTGGAAAGGCGAGGGCTGGTTTTCGACCGCCTTGATACCCTAATTGCCCTTCCGATGACCACGGGAGAAGTTGTGGTCTCGAAGGATGTTACCACCGACCCCCGCCGTGGAGGATTGCCGGAGGGGCACCCAAACATCGACGCCTATATCGGCATTCCGGTCTTCTCGGGCGATCAACAGGTGGGGCTCGTAGGGCTGGCCAATCGCCTCGGGGGATATAAGGTCAGGCTAGCCGAAGAGTTGGAGCCACTGCTACAAACCCTCGGGAACCTGATTGAACGGAAGCGCCTGCATCACGAAAAACAACAGCATCAGGAACGCCTTGAAAAAGCCGCCAATTATGACGCCCTTACTGGGTTGCCCAACCGCCGGAGACTCACGGAAATCTTCACCCAGGAGCTCCATGAGGCTAATCTCCGCCATGGCACGGTGGCGCTCTGCTTCATTGATCTGGACGGTTTCAAAGCCATCAACGATCACCACGGCCATGCATTGGGCGACGCTGTTCTGAAGATCATTTCCGAACGTCTGAAAGCCACTATACGGCAACACGATGCCATCGGCAGACTCGGGGGCGATGAATTCGTCGCTGTTCTCAGGGATGTCGAAGACTCAACAGTCTACAACCGGATTCTGGAAGCTATCCGCCGGCCCATCAGCTACCAGAATGCCGTCATGAAACTGTCGGCCAGTATGGGGGTGACCGTTTATCCCGATGACGCCGAAGACCCGGACACGCTGCTTCGGCATGCCGATCAAGCCATGTATGCGGCCAAAGATTCGGGAAAGGATACCTATAGCCTGTTTGATCTGGCGTCTCACTTTAATCGCAAGGAGCGAGTTCGTGTACTCGAACAGGTTGACGAAGCGCTGGCGAAAAAACAGTTCGAACTCTACTACCAGCCGAAGATCAACTACCGCACCGGAACGGTTGAGGGTTTTGAAGCACTGATTCGCTGGAACCACCCGGAGGAGGGACTCCTTTCCCCGGCGCGCTTTCTGGAGCACCTGGAGTTTACCGACTACGCCAGACAGGTTGGACTGTTCGTGATGGAAAGCGCGGTCAGCGTGATCTGTGACTTCATGAGCCTGGGGCTGCCGTATACTCTCAGTATCAACCTCAGCCCCTCCCATTTCCTGAGTGAACACTTCCCGGACGATATCACAGGCACGCTGAACGAGTGCCCTCACGAAGTGCGTGACCGGCTGATCATTGAAATCCTGGAAACGACGGCATTGGACGATACCACTACCGTCATGAAGAATCTCAGTGTCTGTCGCAATACCGGTCTTTGCATCTCCCTGGACGATTTCGGAACCGGCTACTCGTCACTGAATTACTTCCGGACATTGCCGGCCCAGGAAGTAAAAATCGACCGAACCTTTGTGGGCGATCTGATAGGAAACCAGGATAACTCGATGATCGTAGAAGCTATTTTACGCCTGTCCCAGAGTTTTCAGAGGCGCACTGTGGCGGAAGGGGTGGAGACCGCCGAGCAGGAACAACGTCTCCTCGAACTTGGCTGTGATGTCGGACAGGGCTACCGGTACAGTCCACCTCTGCCACTGGCAGAAGCGCTCGACTGGGCCAATAATTTCAATTGGGCTCGTTACCATTCGGGCCACAACTAGCCGCGAACAAGCGGCGTTCGTGTGAGGGATCACATGCACCTGACTGCAGAAACCAGGCTCAATGCCATTCTTGACGGCACCGGGGCAGGCACCTGGGAATACAACCTGGACACCG
>NZ_DDOI01000102.1:36440-43728 GCF_002341575.1 Marinobacter sp. UBA2498
GGGAATACAACCTGGACACCGGCGAAATCATTTTTAATGAACGCTGGGCCACCATGCTGGGTTACACCCTGGAAGAGCTTTCGCCATTGTCGTTCCAGACCTGGGAAAAGCTCAGTCATCCCACCGATATCGAGTCAGCAAACCAGGCATTGACCGCGTACCTGAGCGGTGATGCCCACCAGTTTGAATGCGTGGTGCGTATGCTTCACAAGGACGGAGACTGGCGTTACATCCACACCCGCGGGACCCTGTTCAACAATGACCAGACGGCAGAAAGCCGTTGGCTGATGGGTACACATCTTGATGTCACGGAAGAGAAAGTTTCCCAACACCAGTTGCAACAGCTTGCCGAATCTCTCCCGGGGGTCATTTATACCTTTACCCTCAACAAAGATGGCAGCTTTCACTTCCCCTACATGAGTCGCAAGGCCAAGGATTTTTATGGCTTAACAGCAGAGGAAACCCGAACCAACCCGGAACGGATGTTTGAAGCCATTCATACGGAAGATATTTCAAGAGTCCACGAAACCATAGAGCGCTCCCGCAAGACGCTAAGCGAATGGGTTTGCGACTACCGGATCATCAAGGACGGCGAAATCCGATGGCTAAGAGGTGTCTCCCAGCCGGAGAGAAATCCGGACGGCAGCACTACCTGGCACGGTGTTATTACTGACATCGACGATCAGAAACGCCTGGAATTCCAGCTGGAAGCTTTGACGATTACCGATGAACTGACAGGGCTCTATAACCGGAGATACCTGCTCAGAAAGCTTGAGGAACTGGAAGAACAATCCGCCCGTTACGACCATCCTTTCTCATTACTCTCCCTGGACATTGATTTCTTCAAAAGCGTCAACGATTCCTGGGGCCATCTTACCGGCGATACGGTATTGCGCACGGTGGCCAATCTGATCGAAACACGGACTCGCAAGACTGATATTGTCGCCCGAACCGGGGGGGAGGAGTTTATCGTTCTGATGCCTCACACCACGTTGAGTGATGCCCGCCATGTTGCCGAATCCCTGCGTATCGGCATGGAGACGGAGAGCTTTGTCAGCGACGATGGCACCCCTTTCAATGTTACCTTGAGTGCCGGGGTCGTATGCTGGAGCAGAAGTATAAACGGTGTTCGGGAGCTGTTGTCAGCCTGCGATCAACTGCTTTATCAGGCCAAGAGAGCGGGCAGAAATCAGGTGGTAGTCAGCGAAATCGGCGCTGAAAAGAGCTGACAGGCAAAAAACAGCGTATTCTGGCTCTCCACACAACCATGAACGGAGAAAGAGTATGATCGGATACGTCACCCTTGGCGTCAGTGATATGGAACGAGCAAAGGCATTCTATGCCGATTTGTTAAGCGACCAGGGGGCCAAGGTGCTTCTGGACATGGGCCGCATCGCTTTTATCGGCAAAAGCATGAGTGCCCCCATGCTCGCGGTGTGCGTTCCCTTCAATGAAGAACCCAACCATCCCGGCAACGGCAATATGGTCGCCCTTCCCGCGGGTTCCAAAGAGAATGTGGATGCCATGTACAAGAAAGCGATCGAGCTTGGTGCTACCTGCGACGGTGAGCCCGGGCAGCGAATCCCGGACCAGTTCTACGGCGCCTATGTGAAAGACCCGGACGGCAACAAGCTGGCGTTTTTTGTATTCGGTTGATTAATTGCGGCCCTCGCCCGAGGGCCGCAATTTTTACATTTTCAGCTTACCGCTGTCGCCACTTCCGCCTTGCCAGTTTTCAGCAACGCGTAACCGAAACCAATCACCAGTGATCCCACCGCAATCGCAATCAGGTAGGGCAATACCGCACTCACCGCGTTCGGAATGGCAAGCACAAACAGCCCGCCATGGGGTGCCATCAGCTTGACGGTGAACAGCATCGACAAACCACCGGTAATTGCGCCACCGATCATACACACCGGGATAACCCGCAACGGATCCTTTGCCATAAACGGTATTGCACCTTCCGAGATGAAGCACAATCCCAGGACAAATGATGCCCGTCCGGCCTGGCGTTCCGCCTCTGCAAACTTTCGCCGGGCGATGAAAGACGCCACACCCATGCCGATAGCCGGTACCATTCCTGCCGCCATGATGGCAGCCATGGGTGCCGAGCCGCCGCTGCCCTCAGACAGCAGTCCCACGCCGAAAGTATAGGCCGCCTTGTTGACAGGCCCTCCCAGGTCAAAGCACATCATGGCGCCCAGAATGCCACCAAGCAGGATCGCATTGGTCGTTCCCATGCCCTCGAGGAATCCGGTCAGGGCGCCCATGATGGCAGCCATGGGCTCTCCAATCACATAGATCATCCCCAGGCCGGTAACCAGACTGGCCAGCAAGGGAATGATGAGGATCGGCTTCAGTGATTCGATGCTCTCGGGCATTGGCAGTTTCTGGCTGATAAAGCGCGCTACATAACCAGCGAGAAAACCCGCAACAATACCGCCGAGGAATCCGGCTCCCAGTTCGCCCGCCAGAAACCCACCGATCATTCCCGGCGCCAGGCCGGGACGGTCGGCAATCGACCAGGCGATGTATCCGGCCAGCAACGGAATCATCAGTTTGAAGGCGGTGCCACCACCAATCTGCATCAGGGCGGCAGCCAGCGTGCCTTCCTCCTGAAACGCTTCAATCCCGAATACGAAGGACAGGGCGATCAGCAAACCGCCAGCAACCACCATGGGCAGCATAAAGGACACGCCGGTGAGCAGGTGCTTATAGGGGCCCCGCTTTTCGCCGCTTCCGGCACCACTGGTAGCTTTCTGCTGGCCGCCTTCAAAAACCACGGCCTCGGCCAGGGCATCACGGATGGTATCGGAGGGTTTTTTCAGGGCGGCACCGGTCGAGGTCCGCCACACGCGCTTGCCGGCAAAGCGTCCCGGGTCCACCTCGATATCACAGGCCAGGATCACCACGTCGGCAGCGGCGATTTCTTTGGCAGTTAGAGGATCCTGGGCGCCAACTGAGCCCTGGGTTTCTACACGGATCTTGTGGCCAGCGGATTGCGCCGCGGCGGTCAGGGCCTCTGCCGCCATAAAGGTATGGGCGACGCCAGTGGGGCATGCAGTAACGGCAACGATCCGCTTACCGGCAGAGGTACTGCCGACAGCGGTACTGGTTGCTATAGATTCCTGACTGGCCATTGCCGGGTCCCAGGGTGTGGCCTCCGCCTGCGCCCGGGAAAGGATGGCGTCTGGGTCTGGCAGGGCAGCGGTGACCGGAATCTGCAGCAAGCGTTTGCCGGCATAGACATCCAGATTTACCGGAACACCGACCGCGGCAATAACAAGATCGGCCTGTTGGATTGCCGCTTCGCTGGGCTTGTTGTCGGCTTTACCATCCGGGCCTCGAGTATCGGTGGTAACAGACCAGCCGCGCCGGTTCGCCGCCCGCTCAAGGGCCCGGGCGGCCAGGAAACGAGTCGCCACGCCCTGGGGGCAGGCGGTCACAATGATCAGATTCATAACCGTATCTCTCCGGTGTTGTTTTGCCCGGGCCATGGCTGCACCCGGGTTTGTTGGAGAAGGGAGGGAAAGTCCGGGGCCCCGGGGTCTCCGACACCAATGTGTTGCACACATTCGGCAGACAAAGCCGTGGCGAACGCCAACACTGTGTCTTCAGACTGTCCACCAAGCACGCCATGGAGCATGCCTGCGAGCAAGGTATCGCCGGCGCACACGGTGCTGACCAGCGAGACCGGGGGTACCCGGGACCTCAGGATGCCGGCCGGTGACGACCAGAACACGCCGTCTGCACCCATGGATACCACCACGTCGGACACGCCACCGGCACGGATGCCGTCAACCGTAGCTGCCACTGAGGCCAAATCCTTCAGGGGTGTGCCGGCCCAGTCAGACAGCTCGTCCGTGTTGGGTTTGATGGCGTAGGGACCAGCTTTGATGCCGGCCTTCAGGCCCGCGCCACTGGTATCCAGCCATACCGGTTTGTCTGCTTGGGAAGCTTGCTCGACAAGGTTTGCCAATCCAGAAGGCGGAAAGCCATCTGGCAAACTGCCTCCGATGACCACCGCGTCGCATTCCGGCAGCAGGGATTTGAGGCGGAGTTGAAGGCGCTGAACTGCGTCATCCGGGACCCGGAAACCGGGGCCATTCAGATCGGTTACCCGGCCGCCAGCCTCAGCAATCTTGATGTTGTTTCGGTTCTGGCCGGGAACGCGTACAAAACTGTCCTGCAGGCCCTCTGCCTCAAACAGACGTTCAAAGGGCGCAGCATTGGCGTCTCCCAACAGCCCTGCAACGGTGACCGAATGGCCCAGACGCGCCAGCACCCGAGCTACATTGATGCCTTTTCCGGCCGGCTCCATCAGGGTATGACCTGTGCGATTTACCTCTCCGAGAGCGAGGGGCGCCGTTTCAACACTCAGATCGAGAGCCGGATTCAGGGTGATTGTCAGGATACGGGCCATCACCAGGCCTCCAGGGCATCACGTACCTCGGACGCCGTCGCCAGAGACAGCGCCTTTTCAGCCTGTTGTCGGGCGTTTTCAAGGTTCAGACCGCGAATACAGGCCTTCACCAGGGGCACCCGACGACTGGTCACAGACAGTTCGTCGACATCCAGCCCGACCAGAACCGGAATCGCCTGGGGATCTGAGGCCAGCTCCCCGCACACCCCGACCCAACGGTTGTGGGCATGGGCAGCTTCCACGGTCATCCGGATCAGCCGCAATACCGAGGGGTGCAGTCCATCCGATTCCGCGGAGAGCTGCCCATGGCCGCGGTCGATGGCCAGTGTGTACTGGGTCAGGTCATTGGTACCTATCGAGAAGAAATCCACTTCCGGCGCCAGGGTCGAAGCCAGCAAGGCACAGGAGGGCACTTCAATCATCACGCCGACCTGAACATTACTGGCCGAAACCTCGCTCTGGACTTTTGTAACAATGGCCCTGGCTGCTCGGAACTCCTCGAGATCCTTCACCATGGGGAACATGATGCGAAGGGGGCGATCACCTGCCGCAGTCAGCAGGGCCCTGACCTGGGTTTCCAGAATGTCCGGGCGGGTCAGTGACAAGCGGATGCCACGCATGCCCAGAAAAGGGTTGTCTTCCTGGGGTAACGGCCAGTAATCCAGCGGCTTGTCGCCACCCACATCCAGGGTACGGGCTACCAGGGGCAAACCGTCCAGGGCATCGAATGCGTGCTGGTATTCAGTGACTTGAGTGGCCAGATCCGGCGCTTCCGGATGGGCCATGAAAATGAACTCGGTTCGAAGCAGGCCAACACCGTCGGCGCCCCGTTCAACAGCATCCGGGGTGTGGGCGGTGTTGCCGAGATTGGCGCAGACTTCGATGGTATGGCCATCTACGGTGGTAGCAGGTTGATTGCGGTTCTCATGAGCTTCGGCCTGCAACGCGTCCAGTTGTTGCAGACGGCGACGGATCTTCTCGCAGCGTTCGGCCCCGGGGTTCGGCACCAGGCAACCCCGTTCGCCATCCACCACCAGATCGGAGCCATTCAGGATTGTCAGTATTCGCTCACCGGCACCTACGACCGCAGGCAGCCCCAGGGCTCGGGCCAAAATTGCACTGTGGGACGTCGCTCCCCCGCGGGCTGTGACCAGGCCACGCACCCTGGTGGTATCCAGCCGAGCCACATCCGATGGCCCGAGATCGTCAGCCACCAGGATATAAGGAGTGTCCGGCGGCGTCGGCATGGCCACGCCACAGAGGTTGGACAGGACCCGGCGCCCAACATCCCGCAGATCCGCGGCACGTTCGGCCAGCAAACGGTCCGCCAGCGCTTCCTGGGCCCTGGCCGCGGTATCTATGGCTTTCCACCAGGCTGCTTCGGCGGACGCCCCTTCGTTGATCGCTTCCAACGTAGCCTGGTAGAGATCTTCGTCCTGAAGCATTTCCACGTGTACCGAGAGAATAGGCGCGGCTTCGCCGCCTTCCGCCTGACGGATCAGGGTTCGAAGCTGACCGTCAGCACTATCGACGGCCTGGTTGAGGCGCTGGATCTGTTGTTCGCTATCTTCTGCAAATTGCGGATATTCAAGGGTCGGCTGTCGCATGACGAAAGCCGGTGCCAGCGCCAGTCCGGGAGATGCGGCAACCGCTTTAACCGGCTGATCATCCGTCAGTGCGGGAGCCTGTTCGGCTTCAGGCACCTTGGTTTGCGGACCCGCAGACCGCAATGGAGAAACTTTTTCACCCAGGCCGCCTTCAATGGCGCTGGTCAGAGACTGAATGGCCTGGCTTGCGTCATCCCCAGTCGCCGAAAGCACCAACGTCTGGCCCCTGCGGGCGCCCAGGCCGATCACCCGAGTCAGGCTGGTAGCGGATACTGCGGCACCTTCGCCTTCCAACAGGCGCAACCGAATACTGGCATTGTGGCGACGCGCCTCCTGGACGAGTTGCTTGGCGGGTCGCGCGTGTAGGCCATGGGTATTCAACAGGGTGACTTTCGCCGTCACTGCATCGGCCGCCTCGCCGGAAAGCCTTGCCAACAAGGCCTCAGCACTCAGGCCCTGAATAGGTTCATCACCAGCCAGGAAAGTATCGATGCGCTCCAGCAGGTCATGGCACTCATCACCGGGTCCGGCCAGACAGAACACCCCACGCAGTTCCGCAGTTGCACGCTTTGGTGTTGCCAATGAAAGGGTCGGGCGCCTGGCGCCAACAGTGTGGTGGGTCAGCCAGAAGCCCTGACCAAGATCCACCGGCGGTTGGCCGACAATGCTGGCCAGAAAATCCGTGTCGACGCACCGCAAACTCTGCAGACGTGCAGCTGCAATCAAGGCCAGTTCGTTCGGTGTGGAGGCATCTATTCCGAGACAGAGCGTCTCGCTGTCGCATTTGGCAACGGCCGGAGCTTTGGAAAGCAAGGCAACCAGTTCCGCGGCATCCGTAGCATGGCCCAGCTTCTCAGCCAGTCCTGGCTTATCCAGTACCCGGGTCAAATGGCGGAGAATATCCAGGTGCTCGTCGGACTGTGCAGCGATGGCCACCAGTACATTTACCCGCGCACCATCGTGCCAGGTGACCCCCTCGGGGAATTGAAGAATGCGAACACCGGTTTCAAGGACGGCATCCCGGCTTTCCGGTGTACCGTGGGGAATGGCGATGCCGTTGCCCAATACCGTGGAAGACTGTTGTTCACGGGCGTTCATTCCAGCCAGGTATTCCGGGCAAGTCCGGCCAGCGCGCTCAAGGTCTCGAGCAGCCTGTTGCAGTGCGTCCTGCCAGTCAGAGGCAGTGGCACCCAATCGAACGTCATTGGCAGTTAGCGTCAGCATGAGGTTGCCTCGCTTTTTGTTTTGATACTGCGTA
>NZ_DDOI01000102.1:43795-58184 GCF_002341575.1 Marinobacter sp. UBA2498
TTTTGTTTTGATACTGCGTATCAGTTTTTGTTTGCTGAATCGTGTCAGCATGCTTAAAATCGATGGTGAAACAGATATGATCAGAAATCAAGCAATCTTTTAATCGGAGCTGTCGTCCATGACCCTTGTAGAACTTGCCCGGCTTGCCGGCGTTTCAAGAACCACGGCCAGCTATGTCATTAATGGTCAGGGGGCTGCACGGCGCATCAAACAGGACACCATCGAAAAAGTGCTTACGGTGGCTCGTAAGCACAACTTTCAGGTAGATACCCAGGCGGCAGCGCTACGGGGTGGGGCCAGCCGGACCCTCGGATTTATTCTGCCGGATCTCGAGAACACCAGTTATGCCCGCCAAGCCAAATTGCTTGAGCAGGGCGCGAGGGCGAGAGGCTATCAGCTCCTGATTGCCGGCTCTGATGACGACCCCGAGACCGAAAAATCCCTGGCCCGAGCACTGAAAGCAAGGCGCTGCGACGCCCTGATTGTTGCCAGTGCTCTGGCCCTGGACGACCCCTTTTATCCCCAACTGCAAAAAGAAGGTCTACCGGTGATTGCTGTTGATCGCGCCCAGTCTCCGGATAAGATTCGATGTGTGGTCAGCGACAACCGCTCAGCAGCCGAGATCCTGACCCGTTCTGTGCTGGGAGGGAAAACCGCCAGTATCGCCTGGCTGGATGCCGTGCCGGAGATCGCCATGACCCGGGAGCGCCGGGAAGGTTTTCTGGCGGCCGCAAATGAGGCCGGCATTGCCCCGCTGGTAGAAAGTGGCCTCCACTACGATCGCGCCTCCGGTGCCGCAATGATGCGTCGGATCCTGACTGACCATGGCTTGCCGGATGCCTTGGTTACAGCCTCTTTCACACTGCTTCAAGGGGTTCTGGATGTTCTGCTCGATCAGCCGGACCCGCTTCCGAAGGCTCTGAAAATAGCGACCTTCGGCGATGACCGGCTGCTGGACTTTCTTCCACTGGCGGTCAACTCTCTGCCCCAGGATCATGAGGCCATCGCCAATGCGACACTTGAGCAGGCACTGTCGGCTATTGCACAGGAAGGCCCTGTAGACACCATAGTGATTAACCGGTCTCTGAAGACTCGGGCCGCGGATCGGCAGAGTCGCCCTGTGCAAACCACCAGCGCGGAAAAAACCTGCTGATGGCCGGCTGCAGAAACCGGTCATCAATGAGCCAGATCACCCCCCGGTCTTCCGGGGTGCGAATCACCCGCCCCGCCGCCTGGGCCACTTTCTGCAGCCCCGGAATCAGATAGGTGTAGTCATAGCCGGCGCCGAAGCGTTTTTCGAGGCGACCCTTCAGGATTTCATGCCAGGCATCGAACGGCGGCAAGCCCAGGGTGGCCACAAAGGCACCGATCAACTGATTGCCGGGCAGATCAATGCCTTCACTGAACACCCCGCCCAACACCGCAAACGCCACACTGCCCTCCGGGTTCCGGAAACCGGCCAGAAAGTCTGCTCGATGCTGAGGCGACATGCCCGGTTGCTGAGCTCGCTGGGGTATATCCGGCGCATGCTCCGCCAACGCGTCGCTGGCCTGCTTCGCGTATTTGAAGCTGCTGAAAAACGCCAGGTAATGCCCGGGCCGCTCACGGAACTGGCGGGCGATCAGGTCGGCAATCGGTTTGAGTGATGCCTCCCTGTGAGCCTGGCGGGTGCTGATACCAGGCGTGAACTGCACCTGCAGCTGGTCGGCGCTGAACGGGCTGGGCAAGGAGGTAAAACGGGAATCCTCGGGCAACCCCAGCAAATCCCGGAAGTAAACACCGGGGCTCAGGGTGGCGGAAAACAGCAGAACCGAATGCGCCGCCTCGAACCTTTCCCTCAGGAAATCCGCCGGAATGAGGTTCTGGATGGTCAGGCTGGCCCGCCCCCGACCGGCGCGCTGGAACTCACACAGGGAATGATCACCAAAGGAGTCCGCCAGCTTCATGAAGGCGACGCTTTCAAACAACAGCTCCTGCAGGGCCAGATCCGGGGGATTATCGGCCAGGTAATCGGTCAGATTCGAGACCATGGCCTGCAGGGCACCCAGCAATTGCGTCGGCAGTGTCTCCAGAAACTCCGGGCTTTCTGTATCAGCCTGGTAATCCCGGATCAGGCTCTGCCAGGCGCGGGCGGTGCGATCGATGGCGGATTTCAGCGGCTTCGGTGCGGTTTTTTTGATCCTCAGTAAGCGCTGCTGATCCAGCCGAACCGAATACATACCCCGGCCACGGTCCACCAGGTTATGGGCCTCATCCACCAGCACGCTGGCCTTCCAGCTGTTCTGGCGAATCAAACCGTGGAGCAGGGCGGATTGATCGAACAGCCGGTTCACATCCCCGATCACCACATCGCTCCACCGGGCCATTTCCTGGGCCAGAAAGTAGGGGCAAATATCGTGACCGGCGGCGATCTTCGCCAGAGTGTGCTGATCCAGCGTGCCTTCGCTCTGGGCGGCTTCCGCCCGGGCGTCAGGAAGCCGGTCGAAAAACCCTTTAGCCAGGGGGCAGGAATCGCCATGACAGGCCTTGTCCGGGTGCTCGCAGGCATCGTCTTTCGAGACCAGTTCCAATGTTCGCAGTGGCCAATGCTGGGCAGCTTGAGCCGAACGCAGGCGGGCTACCGCATCCATGGCCAGCTGACGGGCGGTATTGCGACAGGTGAGGTAGAACAGGCGGTCCTGGCCGGCTGCTGGCATCGCCATCAACGCCGGGAACAGGGTGCCGAGGGTCTTGCCCAGGCCTGTGGGGGCTTCCAGCAAAAGGGTGCCGGACTTTACCGAGTTTTTGTACACCGTCTCCGCCAGCTGGCGCTGCCGGGGGCGAAATGCGGGGAAGGGGAATCTAAGGCCTGAAAGCAGGACATTGCGCTGCTCGCGGTGATGTTCTTCCTGCTCAGCCCAGGCCTTGTAATGACTACACAGGGTTTCCAGTTCCTGCCAGAGCTCTTTGGCACTGGCGGTCTCCACCACTGGCGTTTCCTTGTCTCTTCCAGTGTCGTAATAGATCAGTGCCAGCTCCAGGGTTTTCCGGTTTTCCTGCCGGCACAACAGCGCGCCGTAGGCTCTCAGCTGAGCGCGATGGAGTGCCCGCTGATGCTCACGGATTCGGGACAGGTCGCCCCGATGGGTTTTGATCTCTTCCAGCCGGCCTCGGTGGGGGTTATAGATATCGGCGCGGCCGGAAAGCAATAACCCCATACATTCACCGGTCAGTAAATGCTCGCTTTTATAGCCGTAGCCGCGCCGGGACTGGATTGCCTGATGGCCAGCAATGCCCTCCTCGGCACTGGGTGCCGGGGTATAGCGGAAGTCCAGGTCGCCCTTACGCGCGGCAAACTCGCACAGAGTCCGGACGGCAACTGTCACCGTCATTCCATCGCCTCGCTCGCCTGCCATCGCACGTAACAGACACTGGCGGGGATGCCTTCAACCGCAAAGAACTCGAGCCAACGAATCTGGTGGTCCTGCAAACGGTCACCCGGCCCCTTCACTTCGATCATTTCATAACGCTTGTCAGGCTCAGCCGCATTGGGGAGAAACCGGATCAGATCAGGAAAGCCGCTACGATGCTCCCGGATATTCAACAGCAGGCGACGGAACAGGCGTTCCAGATCCGCCGGTGGCAGACAGTCCAGCGCCAGGCTCAGCAGTTCCTCGGTGATGACCGGCCAGATGACGAACGGATTGGTGGTGCCCTGTTTGGCCCGGTAATTCGCCAGTATCCGCTCCCGATAACTGCCATCCGCCAGCCGCGCAAAGCATTGCTCGAACGATCCCTTCCGACGGCTGACGAAATCTTCCCGGGTCAGGTCCGCCGGGCCCACATGGAAGGGATGGAAAAAGGCCCCCGGCACCGGCGCAAAAATGGTTTGCCAGCACAGAAGGCCGAACAGGCCGTTGATCAGGGTGTTCTCCACATAAAGCACGGGCGCCTCGTCCCGATACAGGTGGTCCCGAACGGCGTATTCGACCGACCCGACCTCTGGCTTCGGCAGGGTGAAGGTGATCTCCCGGATGAGCGGCTGCTCTGGGGGCGGTGGCGGTATCTCGCCAAGCCGGCTCGCAAGCCGCTTGAGAATCCGCGCCAGGCCCTGGGCTTCAGCATCGCTCAGTTCCTGGTTCTGCCACTCGGAGGCAATGGCCCAGGCTTCCTGGTGACGCTTCATCCGCTCCAGCAACCGGAGCTGTTTCAGCCGCGCTTCCCGATGGCCGCTGCTGGCGAAAGCCTCCAACGCCAGCTTCCGTTCCCCCTGGCGCTCTGCCTGCCGGCCCAATTCCAGCAACAGCCGGTCCCGGCGGCTGGTCAGCCAGGCGTTATCCGAGGGTGCCGGAACCGCCTGCCAAACCTCGTGGGCGAGTACGCCCTGGTCCAGCCATTCCCGGCACTGGTGCATGGCAAGATACAGGTCGACCTCTGAACGATACTGGAACGCCCGGGAATCCGGTGTGAAAGTGACCGGCTCATACTGCTGATGGCCCAGTTCCACCAGCACAAAATCGGACCAACTCTGGCGGAGGTTGCCGAAAAACATCAGGCGCACCCGGTCAAACAACGCCATGGTTTTGAGCCTGATAACCGGTCTGGCGTGCTGGCCGAGCCAGTCGGCAACGATCAGAGGGTCGGGAAATCGCAGAAGCAGAGCGTCCCGCATCCGGCCTTTGGGCAGGTTGGCGGGCTCTCCGGCCGCCTTTAAAAGCGGCTCCATGGCCGGACGCAGTTCTCCAAGCGTGAACAACCGAAACAGCTCATCCAGGCTGAGCAGAGGATCGGTGTCCAACCAGCCTGCCTCCATGATTTCGTCGAGGGCACGGGCCTCTGGTACGCCGAGCTCCGGATACTTGAGCTTGTCCGACCGGAAGAGATCGCCCGTGCGCATCACCATTCGGGTCAGCAAGGCCCGGGCCGGCATTGAAAGGGTATGAAAACTGGCCAGTCGATCCAGCTCTTCTGCTGTCAGCAAGTCACCGTGATGGCTCTGAACCCAGCCAAGGACGGTTTCCATGTTCTCGAGGTAATAGAGCGGATTATCGAGATCCGCAGTGGCCAGTTGTGTGCTCTGTCGCTTCGCCGGTGACATGGCCAGGTTGATCTTCCTTCAAGATGGTTCGGGAAAGTGACGCTACCACGTTGAGCCGTCGGCATGACATTAACGTAGGTAAGACACTGATTACAGGAGAACACCATGACCGCACCCATCCTGATTACCGGCGCCGGCCAACGCATCGGCCTGGCCTTTGCCAGAGCCTGCCTTGACCGCGGCCAGCCCATCATCGTCACCTACCGCTCCTATCGACCGGCCATCGACGCGCTGCAGAAGGCGGGAGCAGTGTGTCTCCATGCGGATTTTGCCACGAATGCGGGCATTGATGACTTCATCCAGGCCCTGAAATCCCGGACGGACACGCTACGTGCCATTATCCACAATGCCTCGGACTGGATACCAGAGAGCGAAGACTCCGACCCGGCAGACGTGATGAACGCCATGATGCAGATTCACGTGATGACACCTTACCGGATAAACCTCGCGTGCCGGTCGATGCTGGAGCAGGAGGGTTCGACAACCGACATTATCCACATGACCGACTACGTGGTGGAGAAGGGCAGCGCGAAGCATATCGCCTATGCCGCCAGCAAGGCAGCCCTGACTAACCTGACCCTGTCGTTCGCCCGTCTACTGGCGCCCAGGGTCAAGGTGAACGCCGTGGCGCCGTCCCTGATCATGTTCAACCAGGGCGATAGCCAGGCGTATCGGGAGAAAACCCTGAAGAAGTCGCTTATGGGAATAGAACCGGGGGATGAGGTCGCTGTCGCCACGCTTCAGTTTCTGCTGGACAACCCCTATATCACGGGCCGCACCCTGCCCCTGGATGGTGGGCGCCATCTGGTTTGATACCGTTAAATGCCCAGCTCGGCCGGCTGGAGTCTCACGCCGGCCACCTTCCAGACCCCTTCAGTGAGCACCATCCGGTAATAGGCGTCCCATCGCTTGCCCTCCGGCCCCTGCAAACGCACCACCTGGATTTCAAAGGCGCCGTGGGGCACGCGCTGGGTAAACTCGATGGCCGTGGCGTTGTGCACCGCCGGGTAGGCTTCACGAACCATATCGACAAACACCTGTGACGACCCGAATCGACGCTTGATACCCTCGGAGGCGTGGGCCCAGGCCTGCTCCTCGTCGTTGTTCGCAAACGCTTCGATCTGGCGCAGGATGGTGTCGCGGATTTCTGCGTCTTTGTCACTGGCCACAGACTGTGGGGACCCGAGAACCGCGAAGCCAATGAAAGCCAGAAGCACGGGAATCAGCCACTTTCCGGAAACGATGTGTTGGTGACCCATGATGGCACCTCTCTATTGTTCATCTTTTAAACAATACGGTCGGATCAGGGCTCCGGATTCGCGTTCCGCCAGCCAGCTTACTCTCACCGACGCGCCTTCTCCGGCCAGATGATCTTCATCAGGGCCCGACGCTTTGGATCCGGGAAGGCAATGGCGTTGTCAGACCTCGCGATTGAAAGGACCTCGCCGAGCATACGAAACAGTTCGATATTATCGTGAACACAGCGGGGAATGGCCTCATCCCTCAGAAAATCCAGGTAGCGCTCCAGATTCTCCTCATCAGGCCGCCAGTGATCGCCAAAGGCGTTCCGGAACAGGGCCCGGGTAGCAATGGCTCGCCATTCGTCGCGATACCCGGTATCGAGCCTTTCCGGATACACGTACAGATCTTTGATTTCCTGATCAATTTTCACTTCCACGCGGTCCGGGGGGAACAGCATCCGCATGGCCAGCAGGTCGTAGCTGTCATTCAACTGCTCGTCCACGGCGGCTTTCACCAAATCAATCCTGCTCATAGTTGCTCGCTTTATGACCTGTAACGGAAAGCGGTTCGTACCCTTCCTTACGACAACAAACCTGCGGGAGACTTCCCATGCACATGGACACTGGCGAACTGAAAAAACACAAGCACGACACGATTTCTCTGTTGGAGATTGTCTCGATGGAAGGACGCTATTATATGGTGCGGTTCTATCTGGAGGGTCAGGGCTACGTTCTGACGGACCCCTACGACAAGCCAGTCATGTTCACCGGCGCCTGTGCCGTGCGAGAACATTTCCACGAATACGAGGTCGAGCGCACCGAGGTGATTCCGCCGACTGGAACCGATGAAATGATTGGTATGCCTGACAGCGGCTCCGAAACCATGCGGGTCCCTCTCTAGGGCCCGCTTGACGTTCCCCTAGCTTCCAGCGAATGAGAGCGAATCCACCAGATCGGCGCCGTTGAAAACGGCCCCGTGAAAATCGCTCTCCGGTATCTGATTGAGCGTAAACACGATGGCACTGGCGGCCTGTTCGGCACTCAGGCAATCCCCCGACGTCAGACGATTGGCCAGCCACTCCGCGTGGGGCAGATCTAACTTGCCCGCCTTGTCGATATGGCTTCGAATACCCGGCGTATCCACCAGCCCCGGCTGAAAGAGGCTGACAACCGGCCCGTCCGACATGGTGTCGAACTCAACGGACATCTGACGCACCAGCCGACGCAGCGCCATCTTGCTGATCCCGTAGCTGCCCGTTCCGGGTTGCGCATGCTTGTCCATACCCGCACCAATCATCACGATTCGCGACGAGGGTTCACCCCCTTTGAGTATCGGTAACAACGATTGGGTGAGCAGCATGGGCGCGGACACGTTCACGGCCAGGGCTTCCTGGAAATCGATGAGCCCAAGGCTGGCAAAATCCGCATCCGGCTCACCCACGCCAGCGCAATACACGAACGCTGAGAGATGATCGACGGCATCACTTAGCTGTTGAGCCAGATTGCGGGTGCTTTCGGGATCCGCAAGGTCCACTTCCAGCGTCATCACTTCACGGTCGGGCGCCTCCACGCGGAGCTTTGTCGCGACCTCCTCCAGCTTCGACACGGTGCGACCTGCAAGGATCAGGTCGTGGCCTTGAGCAGCAAGTTCCAGGGCCAGGGCCCGCCCAATGCCCGACCCCGCGCCAGTGATCAGTGTCCACATAGTGCTTCTCCCTTTTGCCGATAATTCACGACACCGTTTGTCGCGACGGGCCGTTATGATTTTTGGAGATCAGACGTTTCAGACAGTCCGCATCTGTGGTCACATACGGTAACCTGTAGCAACAGGATTGAACTGCACACCAGACAAGGAAATTCATGGCCGCACTCTCCACCGAGCCCACCGAGCAACGCGCCAGGATCGAACCCGGGTTTCACGCAATCCACGCCAACCATCTGGAAGACTTGCGCCGGGCCGTTGTCTACATCTGTCGGCACAACCCCATGCCGCCACTGGAGAGCGAGACCTTCCTGGTGCAGAGCAACGGTATTGCCCAGTGGCTAAAGCTGGCGCTGGCGGAGAAGCGCACCGAAGATGGCCTTGAGGGCGGCCTTGGGATTGCCGCCGGTATGGATTTCCTGTTCCCGGCCCGGTTTATCTGGCAAGCCTACCGGGCCGTGCTTCCGGACGGTGAGGTACCGGAACAGTCGCCCTTCGACAAACGGCGGCTGGTGTGGCGGCTGTACCGGTTATTGCCACGTCTGGTGGGGCAGGACGAGGCCTTTACACCGCTCGCCCGGTTTCTGGAAGGTAACGATCCGGACCTGCGCAATTTCCAGCTGGCCGAAAAGGTGGCCGATCTGTTTGATCAGTACCAGGTGTTCCGGGCCGACTGGCTGGCTGCCTGGGAGCAGGGCAAGGACGTGATTATCACGGCCCGGGCCGAGGAAAAGTCGTTGGATGCGGAAACCCGCTGGCAGCCCCTGCTCTGGCGCCGGCTGGTTGAGGATGTGGGCGCAGACGCTCATACCAGCCGCTCCCAGATCCATACCCGGTTCATGGAACAGGGCCAGCGACTTCAGGCGCCGGCCAACCCGTCCCGGCTGCCAACCCGGATCGTGGTGTTTGGCGTCTCGTCGCTGCCACGGCAAGCTCTGGAAGCCCTGTACGTCCTGAGCCGGTTCAGTCAGGTGGTGCTGTGTGTTCACAACCCCTGCCAGTTCTACTGGGCCGACATCATCAGCGACCGGGAACTACTCACCGCCGAACGCAAACGTGGCAGGACCCATCCGGCACTTTCCGCCATTGAGGATCCGGACCAGCTGCACCAGCACGCCAATCCGCTGCTGGCCGCCTGGGGCAAGCAGGGCCGGGACTACATCCGGCTGCTGGACGAGTTCGACAACCCGGATCAGTACCGGGGCAGCTTCCAGACCCCGGACCAGAAAATTGATATTTTCTCGGACCATGGCAACCCGGAAGCACCGCGCCTGCTGCATCAGCTGCAGAACGATATCCACAACCTGACGCCCCTCCGGGAAATCCGCCAGCAACAACGACAACTGGATATGCAGCGGGATCATTCCCTGGCGTTCCACCAGGCCCACAGCCCACAGCGGGAAGTGGAAATTCTGCACGATCAGCTTCTCGCCGCCTTCAACGTCGATCCCACGCTGCGGCCCCGGGACGTCATCGTGATGGTGCCCGATATCAACGTGTACGCGCCCCACATCCAGGCCGTATTCGGCCGCTACCAGCCGGGCCAGAAACGCCACATTCCCTTCACCATTTCCGACCAGGGCCAGCGCCACCACGAGCCGGTGCTGATTGCCCTGGAAACCCTGATGTCACTGCCCCGCAGCCGTTTTTCGGTGAGTGAGATCATCAGCCTGCTGGAAGTACCTGGCATACGGGACCGTTTCGGAATCAATGAAGACGAGATCCCCCTGGCTCGTCGCTGGGTCGAGGGCGCCAATATCCGCTGGGGTCTGCACGGCCAGCACCGGGAAAGCCTGGACCTGCCCTCCGAGCTGGAGCGCAACACCTGGCAATCCGGGCTGCGCTCAATGCTGCTGGGCTATGGTATGGGCGACGATGAGCCCTGGGCCGGTGTGGAACCCTTCGGCGAGATCGGCGGTCTGCAGGCCAGTCTTGCCGGCCGCCTGAACGACTTTGTGCATCAGCTGGAAACCCTCTGGCAGGCGCTTCAGACCCATCGCACACCGGGCGAATGGGAACGTCTGTTTTCAGAGATGCTCGGGCAGTTCTTCCACAAGGTCGAAGGCAGCGACCTGTTGCTGCTGAACCGTTTCCGCCGCCAGTTGGAGCAGTGGCTGGAAGACGCCCTGGCAGCAGGCCTTGAGGACCAGACCCTGCCCCTGAACATCGTCAAGGATGTGCTGCTGGAGGGGCTGGATGAAGGCGGCCTGAACCAGCGTTTCCTGGCCGGCAAGGTCAATTTCGCCACCCTGATGCCCATGCGTGCCATACCCTTCCGGAAAGTGTGCCTGCTGGGCATGAACGACGGCGACTATCCCCGCTCCCGGCCGCCGGTGGATTTCGATCTCATGGCCCAGGATTACCGCCCGGGGGACCGCTCCCGCCGGGAAGACGATCGCTACCTGTTCCTGGAAGCCCTGTTATCCGCCCGGGAGCAGCTTTACATCAGCTGGGTAGGCCGCAGCATCAAGGATGATTCGGAACGGCCGCCGTCGGTTCTGGTGGGGCAGCTTCAGGATCATCTGGACAGTCTCTGGTCTGTGTCTGGGCAACCCGAAACCAAGGTCATCGAGGCACTGACGACCCAACACCCGTTGCAGCCGTTCAGCCGGAGCTATTTCCCGAAAGCCAACGGGCTGGAGGCGGGTGGAAAGGGGGAAAACAGTTCGCCCCGTCCCCTGGCCGAGGTGTTGGAGGCACGCCGGTTATTCACCTACGAGCGGGAATGGCGCAGTGCCCATGGTGGTGAGGCTGCCGCGCAGACACAGTCGGCACTACCTTACCAGGCACCCGAAGAGCCCATCAGTCTGAACGATCTGGCGGCTTTCCTGAAAAAGCCCATCGACACCTTTTACCAGCGCCGGCTGCAGGTGCGCTTCGAGGATGTTGAAGACGACGACACCGACAACGAAAATTTCGAGCTGGACGGCCTGGACCGCTGGCGCCTGGACAACGAGCTGATCCAGGACGGGCTATTGAAAGCCAGCAGCGACGAGGAACTGCACGATAGGTTGCAGGCAACTCTGGACCGCATGGCGCGACGCGGCGACCTGGGTATGGGCGTGACCGAACACCGCCTGCGTTCCGAGCTGGCGGGGCGCTTGCCCGATCTGTTCGAGCGTTACCAGAACGCACTGGCTGACTGGCCGGAAGCGGTTGCTGAACCGCTGCCCTTTGATTACCGGTTTGAAAGCGCCCTGGGTTCGGTGGAAATCGCGGATCTGATCGACAACCTGCGCTGCAATGCCCAGGGAGAGCTGTGCCGGCTGGTGGTGGCGAGTTCCAGCCTGCTGACCGGTTCAGGATCCAGCAAGAAAGTACGCTATGCCAATCTGATGCGGGACTGGCTGATCCATCTGGCAGGCCAGCTCGGCGGTCAACCTTTTGAGACCCTGGTTCTGGGCAAGGAGGAGGGACGGAAATTCCGCCTTGCTCCATTGCATCCGGAACAGGCCAGACCATTGTTCGAAACGGTGCTCAGCGGGTGGATGGACGCCACCACCCGGGCGCTGCCCATTCACTGCGAGGCCGGCTTTGCCTGGATCACCAGTTTCTACGGCAGCAAAAAGTACATCGGTGACCATGAGCGAGCCATATCGGAGGCGCAGCAGGCCTATTCCATTGCTCTGGAGCGGGATACCGGTTACCTGAGAGGGGCCTTTGAAACACCGGAGCTGCTGATGGCCAGCGGTGAATTCGAAGCCCTGCTGCATCAGCTCTACGTGCCGGTTTGGGAAGCCGAGCAGGACAAGTCGGCTGCAGATCAGATCGGAGGCCTGGAATGACCGAGCAGATGACCAACCGGAATCCGAATCTGGATCCCCTGGCACTGGCCCTCAACGGCAGTGCCCTGATCGAGGCCAGTGCCGGCACCGGCAAAACCTTTACCATTGCCATTCTGTACGTGCGCCTGGTGCTTGGCCACGGTCAGTCGCCCGACAGCCCTCTGCAGAACCTGCTGCCTCCCAACCTGCTGGTGGTCACTTTTACCGAGGCCGCCACCAAGGAACTGCGTGACCGTATCCGCACCCGGCTCACCCAGGCCGCCGAGGTGTTTTCTGACGCGCCCGACGAGCCCAATCCGCCCGCGGAAACGGCACTGATCTACCAGCTACGGGATGAAAGCTACCCGGATCCGGCCAGCTGGCCGGAATGCCGAAAGAAGCTGCTATTGGCCGCCGAATGGATGGACGAGGCGGCGGTATCCACCATCCACAGTTTCTGCAACCGCATGCTCAGCGAGCACGCCTTCGACAGCGGCAGCCTGTTCAAACTCACCCTGGAAACCGACCAGAGCGAATTGCTGGACGAGGTCGCCCGGGATTACTGGCGCACCTTTATCTATCCGCTGCCACCGGCGCTGATGGACGAGGCCCTGAGCCACTGGAAAACCCCCGGGGACCTGCGCCAGGGTGTTCGCAATCTGATTGACGATCCCCTGAGCCTGGGCACACCCCCGGAGAGCGTTCATCAGGCCATCGATCAGGTGGTCCACCGGCGTCTGGAACAGTCACAGTCTCTGAAAGCCCACCCCTGGAGCCAGTGGCGCGATGACGTCATCGAGCTGCTGAACGATCTGAACAAGAGCAAGCGACTCCATGGCGCCAGCAAGAATGCCATGATCAAGGTCTGGGACTTGCTGGTTGCCTGGGCGGAATCGGACGACCTTTTGCCCGAAAAGATCGATAGCGCCGCGGGCTTCAAGAATCAGACGCCCGAAGGGCTCGACAAGATTCTCAAGGGCGATGATTCTGCCCCTCATCACCCGGCCTTTGATGCCATCGGAGCGCTGCTGGATTTCAGCCAGAACCAGCCCAACGCCAAATCCGACATTCTGCGCCACGCCAGCCACTGGATTGCCGGGCGGCTGGAGTCAGAAAAGCAGAAACGCTCGGAAATGGGCTTTGACGATCTGCTCACCCGGCTGGACGATGCGCTGCACGGCTCCCGGGGCGACCAGCTGGCCGCGACGATCCGTCGCCAGTTTCCCGTTGCTCTGATTGACGAATTCCAGGACACCGACCCCACCCAGTACGGGATTTTCTCCGCGCTGTACGGGGGCCGCGAGGCGGACTCGGCTGACAAGCGCACCGGCTGGTTTATGATCGGCGACCCCAAGCAGGCGATCTACGCCTTCCGGGGCGCCGACGTCTTCACCTATCTGAAAGCGCGCCGCGCCACCGAAGGCAACCACTACACCCTGGACAAGAACTTCCGCTCCGCCGAGGCCATGGTTGAGGCGGTGAACCATTTGTTCACCTACAGTCAGGAGGCGTTCGGCGATGTCTTCATGATGGACAACGCCATCCCCTTCGAGACGGTGAAAGCCCAGGGGCGCAAGGAAGAGCTGCTGGTGGACGGTGCGCCCAAGGCCGGCGTCACCCTGTGGGTGGACGACCGGGACAAACCGGTGAGCGCCGGCCCCTACCGCGAGGACCAGGCGGCCCGCTGCGCCAGTGAGATCGCCCACCTGCTCAACGGCGCGGAACAGGGCGTCACCGGCTTCCGCGACGGCAACGGCTTCACCCCGCTGCACCCCAACGACATCGCCATCCTGGTGCGCGACCGCATTGAGGCCAAGGCGGTGCGCGACGCGCTGATGGCACGTCAGGTGCGCAGCGTTTATTTGTCCGATCAGGACTCCGTGTTCGCCCAGCCGGAAGCCTTCGACCTGCTGCTGATTCTGCACGCCTGCGCGGCGCCGGAATCCGACAGCCGGGTGCGCAGCGCCCTGGCCTGCTCGGTGCTGGACCTGGCCTACGCGGAGCTGGACGCGCTCAACCAGGACGAGGTGCGCTGGGAAAAGACCGTGGAGCAGTTCCACGGCTACCGCCACCAGTGGCGCACCCAGGGCGTGCTGCCGATGCTGCGCGGCCTGCTGATGGAGTTCCAGGTGCCCGCCCGGCTCAGCCAGAGCCTGGACGGCGAGCGCGCCCTGACCAACCTGCTGCACCTGGCCGAGCTGCTGCAGCAGGCCGCCACCCGCCTGGACGGCGAGCAGTCGCTGATCCGCTATCTGGAAGACGCGGTGGAGAGCGCCGTGGAAGAGCAGCGCTCCGGCAGCAAGGAGAGCATCCTGCGCCTGGAAAGCGACGACGACCGGGTCAAGGTGATCACCATCCACAAGTCCAAGGGCCTGGAATACCCGCTGGTGTACCTGCCCTTTATCTGCGGCTTCCGCCCGGCGGACAAGAACAAGCCGCCGCTGCGCTACCACGAAAACGACCACCTCAATGTGTCCCTGGAGCCGGACGACAGCGTCGAGCACAAGGCCGACCACGAGCGGCTGGCCGAGGACATGCGCCTGCTCTATGTGGCGCTGACCCGCGCCCGCCACGCCTGCACCCTGGGCCTGGCGCCCTACATCAA
>NZ_DDOI01000102.1:58231-58696 GCF_002341575.1 Marinobacter sp. UBA2498
GCCCTACATCAAGGGGCGCGGCAAACAGAACCAGCTGGAACGCAGCGCCGTGGGGCGTCTGCTGTTCGGCGGCGGCGTCGCCAACGACGGCCTGATGGCGGCGCTGGCACCGCTGGCCTGCGACGCCATCACCGTGATGGCCCCGCCGGACAGCGACCTGGAGGTCTACCGGCCCACGGAACAGGCCATGACGCTCAGCGACGAGCTGCGGCTTCCGGCCCGGCAGCGGGAGCCCTGGTGGATCGCCAGCTACAGCGCGCTGAAACAGGTTCAGGAAACCCTGGCCCCGGCGGATCCGCGCGGCGATCAACTGGCGGAACAGCACAACGAGGACAGCGGCCCGGCGGACGTGGACCAGCCGCCACGGCCGGACAGCATCCACGCCTTCCCGCGCGGCGCCGCGCCCGGCACCCTGCTGCACGACCTGCTTGAGCAGGCCGCCGACCAGCGCTTTGCTCAGACCCT
>NZ_DDOI01000102.1:58829-59931 GCF_002341575.1 Marinobacter sp. UBA2498
TGCGCGCCCGGGGCTGGCAGGACCACAGCGACGTGATCCGTGACTGGTGGAAACAAACCCTCAGGGCCGAGCTGCCGCTGGCCGAGGGGCGCATCAGCCTGGCGACGCTGAACACCTATGTGCCGGAACTGGAATTCGTGTTCCCCGCCCACCGGGTCAAGGTGGCGGAGATGGACGCCCTGATCCGCCGGCATATTCATCCGCAGCATCCACGCCCACGGCTGGAAGCGGACACCCTCAACGGCATGCTGAAAGGCTTTATCGATCTGGTGTTCGAA
Source organism: Marinobacter sp. UBA2498 (assembly GCF_002341575.1). Classification (NCBI taxonomy): domain Bacteria; kingdom Pseudomonadati; phylum Pseudomonadota; class Gammaproteobacteria; order Pseudomonadales; family Marinobacteraceae; genus Marinobacter; species Marinobacter sp. UBA2498. The sequence goes on from NZ_DDOI01000102.1 coordinate 59,108, forward strand.
CACGACGGCAAATACTACGTGCTGGACTACAAATCCAACTGGCTGGGCGCCGACGACCAGGCCTACACCCGGGACGCGATGACCGACGCGGTGCTGGAGAAACGCTACGAGGTGCAGTACGTGCTCTATCTGCTCGCCCTGCACCGCCTGCTGCGCAGCCGCCTCGGCGACGGCTATGACCCGGAGCAGCACCTGGGCGGCGCCGTCTATGTGTTCCTGCGCGGCCTGCGGGGCCCGGCGGCGGGCACCGTGTTCGACCGGCCGGATACCACCCTGATTGAAGCGCTGGATGCACAGTTCGGAGGCGCCCATGCAAACTGATTTGTTCGCCACGCTCGACTGGCAGGACGCGCTGGCGCAGCTGCGCGACCAGGGCCTGCTCCGCGACCTGGACGTGGCGGTGGCCCGCTTCCTACGGCAGCAATGCCCCGAGGCCGGCAACGAAGTCCTGCTGCTCGCCGCCTTCACCAGCAACCAGCAGGCCAGCGGCCACCTGTGCCTGGACCTGAACAACCGGGATCTGCCCACCCAGCTGTTGGGCAGCAATCCGCCGCCGGCGCTCACCGCCCTGTTGCCCGGCGGCGTGGACGACTGGCTTCGGCACTTACAACAGAGTGCGCTGGTCAGCGAGAACGGCGGCACCCCCCTGGTGCTGGACGGCGGCCGGCTTTATTTGCGCCGCAACTGGTCCCGGGAGCAGGCGGTGGCCGAGGCCATCGAGGCCCGTGGCACCCTGCTGGTGGAAGCGGAAACCGGCACCGGCAAGACGCTCGCCTATTTGCTGCCGGCGCTGTTGTCCGACGGCCCGACGCTGGTGTCCACCG
>NZ_DDOI01000092.1:0-284 GCF_002341575.1 Marinobacter sp. UBA2498
CCCATGGTTCGGGTTTGTAGCTGGTCGACCAGGGACGTGTGCGCAATCAGGCTACGGGCAACGACCATAATGCCCGAGGTGTCTTTGTCGAGGCGGTGTACGATACCCGCCCTGGGCAGATTCTCGACCTCCGGTGCGTAGTTCAGCAGGGCATTGACCAGGGTTCCATCGGCATGGCCGGCCGCCGGGTGCACTACTAGGCCCGCGGGCTTGTTGATGACCAGCAAGTGCTCGTCCTCATAGACAATATCGAGGGAGATTTCCTCGGCCTGCCAGCTCACCTG
>NZ_DDOI01000092.1:454-714 GCF_002341575.1 Marinobacter sp. UBA2498
TCCAGCATCACTTTGTCCCGAGGCTTTCGCGTCTCACCATTCACCGTCAACGCGCCGCTTTTGATCCAGGACTGCAGGCGGGAACGGGAATGTTCGGGCATCAGTTCTGCCGCGGCCTGGTCAAGGCGCCGATCACTCAGTTCCGGCGGCACGACAAAGTTGGCGATGATTCGTTTTTCAGATGACATTAAGCCCCCAGGGCCTGTGTGTGTTACGTTTCGGTCAGATTATTGGAAACAGCGAGGCATTGCTCTGCACAT
>NZ_DDOI01000092.1:828-13401 GCF_002341575.1 Marinobacter sp. UBA2498
AGGCATTGCTCTGCACATGGAGCCACTTCCCCGCTACAATGACTGCCCTTGAATTAATCGACATTATACGGGATTCCGGAATGAGATCAGGTCTTCGTTTGCTGTTACTTTCCACACTGGTTGTTCTGGTCAGTGCCTGCGCCTCCAACAAGCAGGAGGAAGTACTTCCGGAGAAGACCTACTATGAGAATGCACGCCAGGCCATGACCTCCGGGAATTTCAACGAGGCAGAGGAGAACCTGGATGCCCTGGAAACCTACTATCCCTTCGGTCGCTACGCCGAACAGGCCCAGCTTGATCTGATTTATGCCCGCTACCAGAACCTGGACCTGGAAGGTTCCCGCGCAGCTGCCGACCGTTTTTTGCGTCTGAACCCGCAAAGTGACCACGGGGATTATGCGCTCTATATGCGTGGCCTCGCCTCCTACAACCTGGATATCGGCCTTGCTGCCCGTTACTTTCCGATCGACGTTGCGGCCCGGGATCCAGGCGAGCAGCTGCAGTCTTTCCGGGATTTTTCGGAACTGCTGAGCCGCTACCCGGAAAGCCAGTACGTCGCAGATGCCCGACAGCGAATGATCGCAGTGCGCAATCGCATGGCTGAGCTGGAACTTTACGCTGCCCGCTATTACGTCAAACGCCAGGCCTATGTGGCGGCCAACAACCGGGCGCGGTACATCATCGAGAATTATCCGACCGCAACGGTTACTGAAGAGGCTCTGATTATCCTGGCAGAAACCTTTCGCTTCCTGGATCTGAAAAAAGGTTCACAGGACGCAATCGCCATGCTCCGTACCAATTTCCCGGAAAGTGAGGCATTCAATGCCGACGGCGATTTTGAGGTGGATCTGCTGGAGGGTGAAAACCGTTCACTGACGAACGTTGTTACCTTCGGTTTGATGGGCGACGAGTAAGGGCTCAAACAGCTGAATTTGGGGCCAGATGAAAAGTTCATCTGACCCCGAATACTTCAACTATTTGCCACTCTTCCAGCCGTTGGTGATCGGATAACGCCGGTCCTTGCCAAATCCTCGCTCGGTAATTCGAACACCAATCGGCGCCTGCCGACGTTTGTATTCGTTGATATCTACAAGACGAATAACCCGCTCAACGTCGACTCGCTCGAAACCTTCCGCAACGATCGCATCGGCACTGAAATCCCGCTCTACATACAGATTCAAAATCTGATCCAGTACATCGTAACCGGGCAGGCTGTCTTCATCTTTCTGGTCCGGCGCCAGTTCTGCCGATGGCGGCCGGGTGATCACACGCTCGGGGATCACTTCTCCCTCCGAAAGCGTGTTGCGGTATTTGGCCAGGCGGAATACCAGGGTTTTGGGCACATCCTTGAGCACATCAAAGCCGCCAGCCATATCGCCATAAAGCGTTGAATAGCCCACCGCCATTTCGCTCTTGTTACCAGTGGTCAGCACCAGGGAACCGAACTTGTTGGAAAGCGACATCAGCAAAACACCACGGAGACGCGCCTGCAGGTTTTCCTCGGTTGTGTCCGGCTTGGTGCCCTCGAAAGGCGCTGCAAGGGTTTCCATGAAGGCGTCGTACATGGGCTCAATGGAAAACACATCATACTGCACGCCCAGGGCAACGGCCTCGGCCTCGGCATCCTCAAGGCTCATGCTGGAGGTGTAACGAAACGGCATCATCACCGCGCGTACCCGATCCTTGCCCAGTGCATCGACGGCAACCGCCAGAGTCACTGCCGAATCGATACCGCCTGAAAGCCCCAGAACCACCGATTGGAATCCGTTCTTATTGACGTAATCCCGTACACCGGTCACCAGGGCGCTGTAGACATTGGCCTCCAGCGTCGGCTCTTCCGGCAACGCCTGGGATACCGGCTGACAGTGGTGCTCGCACAGAAAGTCGACCGGATACAATCCTTCACCAAACTGAGGGGCCTCCGCAGTCAGCACACCGGAATGGTCAAACACCATGGAGCCACCGTCAAAAACCAGCTCGTCCTGACCGCCCACCAGATTCACATAAACGATACTGACCAGATTCTCCCGGGACTTCCGCTCAAGCAACGCCTTCCTGCGTGCCTGTTTATCGATATCGTAGGGCGAGGCATTGAGGTTCAGAATAAGACGGGCACCTGCAGCGGCGCAGTCCTCCACCGGCCCCTCCTTCCAGAGATCCTCACACACAGTAATTCCCACCGGAACGCCCCGGATATCCAGAGTCAGGACATCCCGGCCCTCGGTGAAGTAACGCTTCTCGTCGAACACCTGATAGTTGGGTGGGAAACGCTTGAAGTACCGACCTGTGATTTCGCCTCCATCAATGACCACCGCCGCGTTGTACAGCAGCGCGCCATGGCGAAGAGGAGCACCGATAACGATCACCGGGTCCAGCCGTTCCGCCTGCAACCTTTCCAGCGCTTCGTTGACCCGCACTTCCAGGCTCGGGCGCAACAGCAGATCCTCCGGCGGATAGCCGGTCAGGCAAAGCTCCGGAAAAACCACGATGTCTGCCTGGTGCTCCGACGATGCCCGGCGGGTAGCCTCCAGGACGAGCTCGGTATTGCCGGGTATGTCTCCCACCAGAAAATCCAGCTGGGCCATCACCACCCGCAGTTTTCTCGCAGACACCCCGGACGCTGCCTGGTTTCCGGACACGGACATAAATCGGCTCCTGTAACTCATTGCCATGAAAAGGCTATTATAACCCCGCATAGGCGTGGATTTCTTCCGACCAACAGCGGATTCCTGTAAATCATGGCAGCAGATACACCAGTACGATCGGCCGAAGCGCTCGGCCCGGCCCCTTCGACACCGTCCGGAATCCAACAGGCCAAGCTGTTCAGGATCTACAACCACTACCGACTAGTCGTGAGTCTGATGCTGGTGGCACTGCTATTCGTGGATCCCGTCAACTTTGACATGCGGTTCCGGCTGTTGGATTACTACCAGGCAGGCGTCTCCGCTTACCTGGGGCTGAATGCCTTCATTGCCCTGCTCCTTGTGGCCGGCTTTCACCCCAGCCAGCGCCATATAACGCTTTCGATCCTGCTGGATATTCTCATCATGCATGGCCTGCTGCTTGCCAGTACAGGCATTACCAACGGCCTGGCCAACCTGGTGATTGTGTCTGTTGCGGCGGGCAACATTCTGACCCCGAGTCGCATGGGGACCTTCTACGCGGCTCTGGCTGCGATATGTTCCCTTGGCATATCCGGATGGGCCGTGCTGGCGCTGGGTGAGTCCGCCGACGATATCGTCCGGGCCGGCTCACTGGGCATCCTTTATTTCGCAGCAGCTTTCGTCCTGCAGAGCATCTCCCGCCGAATGATGCGCAGCGAGGCTCTTGCCAGCAGCCGCGCCCGGAGCATCGCTGAACTTGAGAAGATCAACCAACAGATCATTCAACGCATGCGCACCGGTATTCTGGTGCTCGACCGTTTCGGCCAGATCCGCCTTGCCAACGCCGCCGCCGAAGAGCTTTTATACGGCGCCCCAAAAGTCTCGGCACCGATTCACGAGCGAGCGACCGTTTTGCCAAAGCCACTCAAACAGGGCCTGGACGCATGGCTGAAGGACCCGACACAGCGCATCGAACCCTTTCAACCCTCACCCACCTCGCCGCTATTGCAGGCCAACTTTACTCAGCTGGACCAGGAGCGAGGCGACCAGATCCTTGTATTCATCGAAGATATGAGCAAAGTCACCCAACAGGCCCAGCAAATGAAGCTGGCATCGCTGGGCAGACTCACGGCCGGCATTGCCCATGAAATTCGCAATCCGCTGGGGGCGATCAGCCACGCGGCCCAGCTCATGGAGGAATCCCCTAACCTCGACCCAGGTGATCATCAGATGCTCGGGATCATCCGGCGCCATTCGCGGCGGGTGAATGGCATCATCGAGAACGTGCTTGATCTTTCAAGGCGTCGAGCTGCCAACACAGATCTGATCGAAGTTGCTCCATGGCTACAGGAATTCAAAGAAGACTTTCTGCAAACGCAGAATGAAGGCCGCGCTGAGGCCGAAATTATTCTTAAAATCGATCCCCAACTGCCATCTGCGAGATTCGACAAGAGCCAGATTGAACAGGTCATGGTGAATCTTTGCGACAACGGGCTACGCTACAGTGAACAGCACTCGGGGCAGCGAAGAATCGGCATCCATGCGGGGGCAACTGAGGACGGAGAGCGAACCTATATTGATGTCCGCGACCAGGGCCCTGGCATTGCACCCGAGCACAGAAATTCTGTGTTCGAACCCTTTTTCACCACAGACAAGACCGGAACCGGGCTCGGGCTTTATCTGGCCCGGGAACTGTGCGAGGCTAATCAGGCCCATCTTTCGCTGGTAGAGGATAACAAACCCGGCTGCTGTTTTCGCATTACATTTGCTCATCCGGGGCGAATGATCTGAACCGGCGCCGGTGGATATCGGGCGCTTGAACAACGACATGGAACCGACGACACAAGATGACCACATACACAGCGCTGATCGTTGATGATGAACCGGACATCCGGGAGTTACTTGAGATCACCCTCACCCGGATGGGCATAACAACCCTCACGGCACCCGACCTCACCAGCGCCCGGAAATTGCTGGAACAGAACGCCACCCACCTCTGCCTGACCGACATGAATCTGCCAGACGGTAATGGCATTGAACTGGTCCAGTGGATTCAGAAACACTCTCCGGCCACGCCTGTTGCCGTGATCACAGCGTACGGCAACATGGACACCGCGATTGAATCGCTCAAAGCCGGGGCTTTTGATTTCGTGTCCAAACCGGTGGAGCTGCCCCGACTAAGGGAACTGGTCAATAGCGCCCTCAAACTCGCTGAGCCCAAGGCAGACGCGGAAGATACAGCCGACGAGCCAGGCCTGCTACTCGGCAAATCACCAGAGATTCGAAAACTCCGAAACCAGACCCGAAAACTGGCCAGAAGTCAGGCACCGGTCTTTATCAGTGGCGAGTCTGGCAGCGGCAAGGAATTGGTAGCCAGAATGATCCACCTCCAGGGGCCCCGCCGCGAAGGACCGTTCATCGCGGTTAACTGCGGTGCGATTCCCTCGGAACTGATGGAAAGCGAATTCTTCGGCCACAAGAAAGGCAGCTTTACCGGGGCCGTGGAGAACAAAGACGGCCTGTTCCGCTCTGCCAACGGAGGTACCCTATTCCTTGATGAAGTGGCAGACCTGCCCCTGGCCATGCAGGTGAAACTGCTCCGCGCCATACAGGAAAAAGCCGTTCGGCCCGTCGGGGACACCAAGGAAGTGCCCGTCGACATTCGGGTACTGAGCGCCACCCACAAGAATCTGCCGGAGCTGGTCCAGGAAGGCAGCTTTCGTCAGGATCTTTTCTACCGGATTAACGTGATCGAACTCGCAGTACCACCCCTGAGAGAGCGGCCGGATGATATTTCTCTGCTTTCGAATCACATTCTTGAACGGATTGCGAAAGAGTATGAGTGTGACCCTGCCTCGTTAACGCCAGCGGCCGTGGACAGACTGCGAGGCTATGACTTTCCGGGCAATGTCCGGGAACTGGAAAACGTCTTGGAGCGGGCTTTTACCCTGTGCGACGCTGACCAGATTGATGCTGATGATCTGCATCTGGGGAATGGTGTTCAGCATGCAGCTTCGGCCTCGCAGATCATTGCCGAGGGCCAGGTTGGCGAGGGAGAAGGAATCGCCGTGCCCGATGGGGAAATCGATCTGGAAGGGTATCTGGAGAAGATTGAACGACAGGCCATTGAGAAGGCGCTCGAAGCGACCCGGTGGAACAAAACTGCAGCTGCAAAAAGACTGGGAATCAGTTTTCGGGCACTGCGATATCGATTAAAGAAGCTAGGTATGGAATAGCTATCTCCACAGATGGTTGTCTTTTTTTCAACTATAGGTCGCATTCAGACATATAATAATTCAATGCCTCATCACAGGACGTGATAGGTTAATTACTTGATCTACCTACAAGGATGTAACAATGGATTCCTCGCTAAAAAAGCAAGGCTTCACCCTGGTTGAAGCAGTTGTCACTGTGGCACTGATTGCCATCACGGCAAGCGTGGCCAGCATTTCGTGGAGCGGCGTTGTTTCCGCCAGTCGTCATAATGATCTGGTTAATGGCACACATAGACTGTTCGCAACCGCTCGCAGCTTTGCCGTTCATCAGGGAACCCTCACCACAGTCTGCCCACTCTCTGCGCAACTGCAGTGCGTTGACGACTGGAACCAACCTGTCTCAGTCTTCCCGGACATGAACAACGACAAACGTCCGGATTCGAACAAGGTTCACAAAGTCCTTGAACTCACTAAAACCGGCTCCCATCTCTTTTCAAGGACAGCGGGGAGAGGTTACTTCCAGTTTTCATCGGACGGCATGAGCCACGGCACGATGGGAAGCCTCGTCGCATGCTCACGCTTGAATACAGCCGAATTCGAAATGACTTATATGGCCATCAATATAGGTGGTCGCCTGAGATCACTGAGAGACAAGAACCGCGACGGCAAGATAACACTCCCCTGGGGAACCATAATCAAGTGCCCCGGTTGACGCATAAAATCAGGCATGAACCGCTCGCCCCCTTAATCCTGCCATTCGTCGCCGAAACGATGCAGAGTGAAAAACACTCTGTTTCAATAGGACGATAGCCAAGAACAGGATTGGATATGATAAAAAAAACCTCGGGTTTCACTCTTATAGAGTTGATGATTACCGTCGTTCTCCTCGCGATTGTGGCTGCAGTTGCGGTCCCTGGCTTTAATCGGGCGATCGAAGGAAACAGACTGGTATCGGGCACCAACCTGTTGGTGTCATCGATCAAACTAGCGAGAACCGAAGCCATCAAACGCGGCACGGCTGTCACGCTGAGTACCGATGGAGGTCTGGGCGGGGGCTGGTGCGTCCATACTGGCGACGCAACTGGCGACTGCGCCAATGATCAGATAAGGGCATTCGAAGCCCCTCAGAGCCTGACATTCACGGAGACCGCCGGCGATCTGGTTTTTGATCGAAGGGGATTCCTGATCCCGCAGACTGCGCAGTCCTTCACCATTGCGCCCAACGGGTGTGCCTCGGGCGCCAATACCTTCCGGACTATCCGTATCAGCCCGGTAGGCAGAACCGAGATTGATGGCGGAGCATGCCCATGAAACATTCTCTAACACGGAAACCCGGAGCACGATCTTTTGCTTTTCCGGTTAACAAACAGTCGGGCGTTGGCCTTATCGAAATAATGGTGGCGGTGTTGGTGCTCGGCATCGGGATCCTGGGGATAGCATCAACCCAAATCATATCGCTACAAATGAACACCCAATCCCAGAATCGCAGTCAGGCGGTTTTGTTGGCTGAGGATCTTCTCGACAGGATCCGCGCAAACTCCGACAACCCTGGGGCTTACGCGCTCGCACAAGGCGATGCGCAAGGGGCAAACAATGGCGCATGCGATACGTCGTTCGTTCCCGGAAATGCCTCAGTCAGCGCCAATGACATCGCAGCATGGGAAAACAACCTTGCCTGTTTACTACCGGCAGCCGAGAGAACGGTTGCAGTAAACGGCGATACCGTGACGGTGACCATCGACTGGGATCAGGATGATGCCGCTATGAACCCTGTTGTAGTGAGGACACAGATTTGATGATACACAAGTCGAAATCTTACGCCCGGTTACCAAGGCCTGCCCCGCTAGCCCCACAGTCCGGCCTGTCACTGGTCGAGCTAATCATTTCGCTGGCTCTTGGTCTCATTATTACCCTGGGTGTCACGCAAATTTACCTCAGCGGCAATGACACCTATCGTCAGACCCAGGGGCTTGCGCACGCCCAGGAAAGCACACGCTTTGTGTCGGCGGTCTTATCCCCGGATCTGCGATCTGCGGGCAGTTTTGGCTGCCTGGCCGAAATGGGGCTGCCCCTGGATCAGGTTGTTGACAATCGCCTGAATGGCGGGCTGGTTGTCCCTCTGAGCCAACCCGTTCAGGGATGGGATTATACAGGGACGGGCCCCGGAGACAGCGTCACTCTGGCGGGGGCCCTGGCAACGCCGACCGCAGGGAACTGGGCTTCTGGCACAGCGGGCACCTCCCTGCCGGCATCGCTTGCCGGATCTGTCGTCACCAATTCCGATGTCATTATCGTGAATGGCCTTACACCGCTGAGCGTGCCGGTGGATGCCGGCAATCCCCAGAATGGAAACAGTATCAACCTGACCGACAATTCTGGTGTTCCAGTTAATCGAATTGTTCTTGCAACTTTGGGAGATTGCTCAGAGGGCGAACTGTTCCAAAAGAGCAATAATGCCAATTCTAGCGCAATCACAATGGCAGGAGGCAATGTCAGCCCGGGAAATAATGGCAACAATTTCAATCTCGCCTATGAGCCACAAACCAAAGTCTATGAATTCACCTCGATGGCCTATTACATTGGTCAAGGCACCAATGGCGAACCGGCCCTGTTCAGACGTCTAATGACGCCGCTGCAGGCGCCTCAGGAGCTTGTCTCCGGTGTCGAAACGCTCCAGATTCTTTATGGAGTTGATACTGGCGGAAGCAATGCTGCCGACGACTATGTTCCCGCTGACGAGGTAACTGACTGGGAGGAGGTCGCAAGTGTACGCTTTTCGGTTCTGACTCGGAGCCAGGACGATGTGCTTGACCAGCCAAACGGTCGCAGTTTCGACATGCTGGGCAGCGAGGTGAGCCAGGCGAATAACGGAGACAGCCGTGTCCGCATCGTCTCCGTAACTACAACATCATTGAGAGGGCGGATGGAATGATCAAGCGTGCAAACACACCAGTCATTAACTCGGCGCCTTTTTCTGCAACGCAGAGGGGGGCAACCCTGGTAGTGGCTCTGTTCATGCTTCTGCTTATCTCTCTTCTCGCGGTTGGCGGCATGCAGGGTTCCATCATGCAGGAGCGGATGGCCAGCAATGCACACGACGGAGCTATGTCCTTCCAGGCCTCTGAAGCTGGGCTTCGCCAGGGAGAAGCAGACCTGATAGGCAGCCTCGCCAGCCGCCAAACAGCATTCGCAACCAACAGGCTGACCACGCCCTGGAATTGGGATGGCAATAACCCTGCGGCTGCTGGAACCGGGAATGCTGGCGCCGGTGTCAGCGCTCAACCTGCTTATCATCAAGCGCGCTTAGCCGATGTATGTCCAATCGAGCCAGGACAACCCTGTTTTGAGCGCTTCGAGGTAACCTCTCGCGGCCAGGGCGGCAGCCCGAACGCTATTAGCGTCGTACAGTCAACCGTGCTCTTACCCCCGGAGTAATCATGAGCGCCATGCACACATCGCAGCCGAATCGTTGCCGTTTGCTCCAACTGGAGATTAAGCCATGAAACAGAAAACGAGAATACTCAAGAAAAATATCCACCTATCCAGGCTATCAACGTTTGCGGCAAGCCTACTTTTCTCGCTTGCAACAACACAAGCGGCTTTTGCCCAAGTAAACCTGGCTTCGGTGCCGCTGTTCTTGAAAGAGTCCGTTGACCCCAACCTGATGTTTGTCTTCGATGACTCAGGCTCAATGGGCTGGCGTTACATGCCTGACAATCTAGGGGGAGACGCAAACGAAAACTGGTATTATTCGAGCGATGTCAACAAAATTTATTACGATCCGGACGTTACCTATCTTCCCCCATATAAGCCTGATGGCAGCGGCCGCTATCCAAACTCCTCTTATACCAGCGCCCCGGTAAATGGGTTTGACCCGAACTCGGGGACGGATAATCTAAGCACGTACATTCGTTTCGATCAGATTGGATCCATTGAAGAAGGTTTCTATATGGATCTTATCCAGTCGCCCCAGTGCATAGCGAACCCGAAGGTCAACAGCTGTTTTAACACGGTCCTGCTTAATAACGCGACAGCCGATGTGAAGCAGAATTATGCCAACTGGTTTTCCTACTACAGCACGAGGGACAAGGCAGCAAAGTCGGGGATAACTGAGGCCTTTTTTAATCTGCCGGAAAACATTCGGGTCGGCTATGGTGCCATCAACGTCAACAACAATACCATTGATGGAGTGGCCGACACTGACACTATCGTCAGTGGCGTCCGTCCCTACACAAGCGCAAGAAGACAACAGTTTCTTACCTGGTTGCATGGCAAGAGTGTAAGCGGGGGAACTCCACTCAGAACTGCCCTCAAGGATATTGGTGAGTATTACTCCAGAAGCGACAACCAGGGTCCCTGGGGCGCAACGCCTGGCACCAATGACACCACTGCGCAGGTAGAGTGCCGTCAGAGTTTCTCCATTCTAATGACAGATGGTATCTGGAACGGTGGTAGTCCAAGCGTTGGCAACGTCGACAATACTGCGGGCCCCTCTTATACGAACCCCGACCCTGATGGCGACGATTTCTCCTATACGGCAGTTTCGCCGTTCGCAGACAGCCATTCCAATACACTCGCCGATGTGGCAATGGAGTACTGGAAAAACGACCTTCGAACGGACCTCGCGAACAAAGTCCCGACAGGAACTGTCGATCCGGCATTCTGGCAACACATGGTTACGTTTACCATCGGCCTTGGTGTCGTTGGCGACATCTCTGAGGCAGATGCAACCGCTGCGATTGCGTCTGGAGATCAGATAACTTGGCCAGAGCCAGATGATAATCGAAGCCCCGAAAACATCGATGACTTGTTGCATGCTGCCATCAACGGCAGGGGCGGTTACGCAAGCGCGCAGGATCCTGGGGCTTTTACCTTGGCTATCCAGGAATTCCTGGGTGATCTGACTGCTCGCGCCCAAACCTCCGCTTCCTCTGCTGCGGTCAGCTCCGCTGTCCTCAGAACGGAATCGTTGGGCTTCTTTGCGGGATTCAGGAGCGAAGACTGGTCGGGCACGTTGACCGGCTTCAACTTTGATCAAGGTTCCGAGATCTGGAATGCGGAAACAGTACTGGCTAATACAACACCTGCAAACCGAACGCTGATTACTCACAATGGCACCTCAGGCGTCGAATTGGCATTCAGCAGCACAAGTTCCCTTTCGAACCTCTCGACAAATCAGCAACAGGCATTGAACGCCGATCCTACACTGGCATCAACCGTGGACAACCTTGGTTATAAGCGTTTGGCATGGCTACATGGAGACACAAACGCGGACAGCTCATTCAGGTCCCGTGAAACAATTGATCAATCCGGTGCTTCCGTAACTCGCCTGCTCGGCGACATTATCAATGCGAATCCCCAATTTGTAGGTAAATCCAATTTTGGATTTAGCAGACTGCCTTCGACTGAGGGAAGCAGCTACGGAGCTTTTCGTTCAACGACGGATTATCAAAACCGAATCGATGCGCTCTATGTGCCCGCGAATGACGGCATTCTTCATGCTTTCAACAGTGAAACTGGTGCAGAGCTTTTCGGTTATGTACCTGGAGAGCTGCTTCTACCTCAGGGCACGAACAGTCACGCTCGCATTTCTGAGTTAATGCTTCCAAATTACTCGCATAAATATTTAATGGACGGTACGCCCCGAGTACAAGACGCGTACATTGACAAGGACGGAAACGGGTCCGCAGAGTGGCGAACTGTTCTTCTCGGTACGATGGGCCTCGGCGGTAAAACTGTTTTCGCGCTCGACGTAACTGACCCAGGTTCTTTCTCACCCGCGACAGACGTACTCTGGGAGTTCACACATCCGGATCTTGGCTATGGAGTAACCGACCCCCAAATCGCACGATTAGCAGATGGCACATGGGCCGCCATCTTCGGTAACGGCTACAACAGCGCCAACAACCAATCCAGCCTCTTCGTTGTTGATCTTGCCGATGGCTCGTTGATCAAAGAACTGGAAACCGGTGCTGGTAGCAGCGCGGCTCCAAATGGGCTAGCAGCGCCTGTCATTACGAGTTTTCCTGAAAGGGATGCCATCACCCGCCATGTTTATGCAGGCGACCTCCAGGGCAATATGTGGCGTTTCGCGATAGCAAGCTCCAACACGAATAGCTGGAGTACCGAAAAGGTATTCTCAGCCCAGGACAACGGCGGCACAGCCCAACCCATTACAGTTGCTCCGCGGGTAGCCCTAAACCCAACCGATTCTGACGAACTGGTACTCGCTTTTGGAACAGGAAGCTTCTTGAGAAACGGCGACGAAAGTAACTTCAACGTTCAAAGCCTTTACAGCATCAAAGATGACCTTTCGCAAACCAATCTTACCCGTTCAGACCTGCTGGAACAGACGATCACAACGCAAGAGACTGTGACGGTAACTAAAGCGTCCGGAGTCGGCACCAATACCTTTACTGTGCGCGAAACCTCCGAGAACCAGCTTACCTCTGAAAATGGCTGGTATCTGGACCTGATCTATGGATCCACCCAGACCGGAGAGCGGGTTATTAGCAGAGCAACCTTCCCGTTCGGGGTGAATCCAGACCGCGTGAGATTTACTACAGTCGTTCCTGATGACGACCCCTGCTCCAGCGGTAGAACGGGCTTCATAATGGACCTCAAGTTGACGAGCGGACAGCCGTCTGACGACCCGGTTTTCGACCTCAACAGTGATGGTATATTCAATTCCGGCGATATCACCGGTGGCTATGCACCAAGTGGCATACAGTATGGTTACGGTGGTGAGAATCGAA
>NZ_DDOI01000092.1:13444-14786 GCF_002341575.1 Marinobacter sp. UBA2498
TGAGAATCGAACCATCGCCACCGGAGACGGAGATTCAGAGGTCATAATACCCGGGCTTGATCCGAACCAACTCGACCCGGATGCGCCTTGTGAAGACGCTTTGTGCGCCAGATCTCTGGATTCGAATACTGGTCGGCAAACCTGGGAACAGCTCCGTTAAAACGGAGCTGTTCCTCAACGGCACTGGTGGCATGTTGCGACAGGTTTTGACAGCACCTATTAAGAGGTTAAATCATGAATTTCAAAGCTTTCACCCCCAGATTTCTGGCCAACATGGTAGCGCTTTTGTTGACAGCAATAATGTTTACAGGCAATTCAACCGCCGAAGAAATGCCAGACTCTGAGTTTCAAATGCTCAGAGAAGGAAGCGAACTCTCTGGAACAGTAAATTCGGTTAACCCGGAACTGGGTATTGTTATTATTGATGATCGATCGTTCTTACTGGACCGAGTAGTTCATTTCAACAATGCAACATGGTCACGGGAGCAAGTCCTGAGGCGTTTGGAGCCAGGAAACTCGGTGAAAATAGAGGTTGGCAAAGTTGTTGACCCAAGCCGAGGCGCGCGGCTGATACGATCGCTTGATGTTGCAGACAAATAACTTTCTTGGCACACAAAATTCCTAAAACGTGAGTGACCTAGTTGTGACACGAACCGGAACCAATAAAACAGTAAAAAAAGCAGGCGTTGCAGGCTTTACACTCATAGAACTGATGATTGCAGTTGCTATCATTGCAATCATTGCCGCAGTCGCTCTACCAACTTATCAGAATCACGTAGAGCGGACTCGCAGAACAACGGCGCAGTCTGACCTGCTTGAATTGGCGCAATGGATGGAGCGAAGGTATTCCAATGGCTTTGACTATAGGGTTGGAGGAGCCGATCCGACTTTGCCGTTCACGCAATCACCACAGAATGGCACAGTCTTCTATAACATTAGCTTTTCGGGAAACGTAACGAGGGATACGTTCACACTGCAAGCTGTGCCTACCGGGGGCCAAACGAACGACCCCTGCGGAACGCTTACAGTGGATGAACAAGGAAACCGTGGTGCAGGCCAAGCGGGTTGTTGGTAAAAAGCTCAAGCGCCATTGAGCTCATTCGAGCTCAATGGCATCAATCCGCAACTCCCGCGGCATAGAAAACACAATATTCTCCTCACGCCCGGCAATTTCCTCCGGAACGCTGCCGCCAAGCTCTCGCAGACGGGTAATAACTTCGTTCACCAGAACCTCGGGGGCAGAAGCTCCCGCAGTAACCCCAATCGAAGTCTTACCTTCCAGCCAGGCAGCATCGATCTGGGAGGCCTCATCAATCAGATAGGCCGGCGTGCCCATTCTCTC